>CAJUSJ010000002.1 GCA_910588865.1 uncultured Lachnospiraceae bacterium | reverse complement strand
TGATAAAATGTGCAGACTGCGGATGGTCTTTAGCCTATGGGGAAAACAAGCAGAATAAGAACCCATACGGGTACTACCATTGCAGCAAGAACGGACAGGGATTACGCCAGTGTTCCATGCACTATATCCGTTATGATGTACTGTATGCCTATGTGCTTGCAAGACTGCAATACTGGTCTATGTTGGCACAGAAAGACGAGGACAAGCTGCTGAAACGGCTGCTCAATGCCAGCGACAGAGAAAGAAACTCTGCGAAGAAAAAGCAGGCTGCGGAGCTGAAAAAGGCGGAAAAGCGTAAAGCCGAGGTTGACGGGCTGTTTGCTAAAATGTATGAGGACTGGTCTGCCGGACGCATAACCGAGTATAACTTCAATATGCTGTCCGAGAAGTACCAGAACGAGCAAAAGGAGCTTGAAACCAAAATAAGGCAGCTTCACGAAACGATGGAAGCCGCCGTACAGACCGCAGCGGATGCTGAAAAGTGGATTGCCCTGATGAAACAGTATGTCAACCCTGTGGAGCTGACCGCCGAACTTCTGAACACTCTAATTGAAAAAATAACCGTCCACGAAGCTGTCAAGGGCGAGGACGGAAGCCGTGAGCAGGAAGTAGAAATCTACTACCGCTTCATCGGCAAAATCGACTGACCTTTCTTTTTTTACCCAACAATATCTTTAATTAAGGGAAACGGGACTGTCAGTTCCCGATTCTGAGCTGTTAATCTCCTTATCCGAAGTGCTTGAAACACCTGTAAGCACGCTGTTGGGAGAAACTGTCATCGAAACAGAGGTTGATACTCTAAAAGCCATTGCCGAAAAATTGGAGGTGATAAACTCGCGGCTAATACAAAGGAAAACCACGAGAAGGAAAATTATTCATTGGTCGCTGATTTCGTTATGTACAATCATAGTAATCGTTTTCGCGGTCTTATTGGAATTAGAAAGTTCTTACTTAGGATGGAATTATAGTGACCCTGAAACCGCTGTTCTTGGAGTGGCATTTCACTCATTTGAATGGCTGTTTGTCAGAGTATCACCAATTATCCTTCTTGGCGCGGTCATCGGAATTTTCTTAACACGAAAGAAAGAATAAAACCATCCTGCTTCTGGAGCAAAGTTGGGCCAGTCAACGGTCAGGATGAGTGGGCATTGCCCGCTGTTGACGGCCCCAACTGTCTTTGTCGTCCGGCAGGAAACTTGTTTTATTTTTGGAGATAAAGTGCTATAATAATCTTATTGACAATATCCAGATGGAGCCGGATATATGATGTCCTATAGCTGATCTAAGAATGTGACGGAAAATAGCAAGGAGGCAAAGTATGCGGTATACAAAATTGGGCAATTCAGATTTAAATGTATCCCGGGTCTGTATGGGGTGTATGGGATTTGGGGATCCAAAAAACGGGCAGCATTCCTGGACCATTGATGAGGAGCATACCCGTGAGATTATCAAAAGAGGGCTGGAGTTGGGCGTGAATTTCTTTGATACCGCCATCGCCTATCAGAGCGGAACCAGCGAGCGATATGTGGGAAGAGCCTTAAGGGATTTTGCTAAGAGGGAGAGCGTTGTCGTGGCGACCAAATTCCTGCCCCGTACCCAGGAGGATATGGAAGAGGGGATTACAGGACAGCAACATATCGAGAGAATGATCAATAAAAGCCTTGAGAATCTTGGCATGGATTATGTGGACCTGTATATTTATCATATGTGGGATTACCAGACGCCGCTGTACGACATTATGGAGGGCTTAAACAACATTGTAAAAGCGGGAAAAGCAAGGTATATCGGCATTTCCAATTGCTTTGCGTGGCAGCTTGCCAAGGCGAACGCGCTGGCGGAAAAGGAAGGCTTTGCGAAATTTGTTTCTGTCCAGGGACACTATAATCTGCTTTTCAGGGAGGAGGAGAGGGAGATGGCAAAGCTGTGCGGGGAGGACAATATTGCCATGACACCTTACAGCGCCCTGGCTGGCGGACGTCTGTCGAAAGCCCCCGGCGAGACATCAAAACGCCTGGAGGAGGACAGCTACGCCAAGCTTAAATATGATGCCACAGCCGCACAGGACAGGGTCATTATCGAGCGGGTGATGGAACTGGCAAAAAAGCATGGTGTATCTATGACAGAGGTATCCTTGGCGTGGCTTCTGACAAAGGTAACCGCTCCGGTTGTAGGCGCGACGAAACTCCATCATATTGAGGGAGCGGTGAAAGCCGTGGAGCTGGTTCTTTCGGAAGAGGAGCGGTTTTATGTGGAGGAGCCCTATGTTCCCCATGCCCTGGTGGGAGTTATGGCCCAGAATACCCATGCGGCGGCAAAGGAAAAGCACGTCTGGTCAACGGGAAACCAGGATATCTGATCTGCCTTTTGGACCATGGTTGTCTCCTGTGCCAACAGATCCAACCAGTGCTGCCGGTTCCCGTGTTTTCGTCAGGAACCGGTTTTTTGTGTACACGGGGATTTCCGTTTCACTGCCTCTGGGCACAAATGCATCAATAAATAATTTCACTATCTATTGCTTTTTCTGGCATATATGATATAATTCTTCTGAAACTTATGCTTAAGGGGGCTAAGGGATGTGCCGAAGCGTCAGCCGCCACCCCCAGAAGCATGGGAAAAATAAAATATAGAAAGCAGAGTAGGCCCGAGCGCGTTAAGTGCCAGCTGGACGGGGAGTTGCCGGTTGGACGAAAAGACACGAATCTTGCGGTGAGCGGGCCGCATCCCGCTGCAATAGGATAGGATTACTTCCTGTTGTGGTAAGGAACTGCAAAAGGAGGTAATTTTTTATGAAAAAATTGGCAGCCTTGTTTCAGGATTCTTACAGCGAATTAAAGTCCGTCCGAACCGTGACGGCTTCAGCCATGTTCGCGGCTGTGGGGATCATACTGGGGAGCCTGACGGTGCAGGTGGGTGATTTCATCAAGATCGGCTTTTCCACCATCGCCAATCAGTTTGTGTACTATCTGTTCGGACCTGCGGTAGGGTGTTTTTATGGGGGCGCGCTGGATATTTTAAAGTATCTGGTGAAGCCTACAGGAGCCTTTTTCCCTGGCTGGACCTTAAGCGCCATGGCGGCAGGGGTGATCTACGGATGCTTTTTCTACAAAAAAAAGCTGAGTCTTCGGAGGGTGCTGGCGGCCGAGTTCGCGGTTTCCTTTGTCTGCAATATAATTCTGGGGACTTTGTGGCTGGATCTGATGTACGGCAAAGGCTTCTTTGTGCTTCTGCCCATGAGGGCCTTTAAGAACCTGGTTATGTGGCCGGTGAATTCCTTTCTGTTCTACTCCATGACCTGGGCGCTGGAACATTCAGGAGTGTTCAGGGCCATACGCGGATCAGTGTGAGATGGCGCGATGATTATATGTGGCGGTATCTGGACTTTTCACAGGAACTATTCTATAATAAATAGTACGATTATTATTACCAGAGGTACGAGGAGGTTACAGAGCTATGAGCGAGAATTGCACTCATGATTGCGGTAGCTGTGGGGAGAACTGCAGCAGTAGAACTCAGGAACAGACCAGTTTTTTGGAGGCGCTGAATCCTGCCAGTTCAGTAAAAAAGGTTATTGGTGTTGTCAGCGGAAAAGGCGGTGTGGGCAAGTCCCTGGTCACTTCGCTGATGGCGGTTAAGATGAACAGCAAAGGCTACCGGACAGCCATTTTAGACGCGGATATCACGGGACCGTCCATCCCCAAGGCATTTGGCGTCAGCGGCGGCATCGGGCTGACCGATGATAAGCTGATGGTTCCCGCTGTCAGCAGCACAGGGATCCAGATCATGTCAGCCAACCTGCTTTTGGACAATGAGAATGACCCGGTGATCTGGAGAGGCCCGGTGATCGCGGGGGCGGTGAAGCAGTTCTGGAACGAGACCCTGTGGAAGGACATTGACTATATGTTTGTGGACATGCCGCCGGGGACAGGAGATGTGCCCCTGACCGTGTTCCAGTCGCTTCCGGTGGATGGCATCATCATCGTCACTTCCCCTCAGGAATTGGTGTCCATGATCGTGGGGAAAGCGGTGATCATGGCAAAGAAGATGGATATCCCCATCCTTGGCATTGTGGAGAACATGAGCTACCTGGAGTGCCCTGACTGCGGCAAGAGGATCCAGGTGTTCGGGGAGAGCCATATCGAGGAGGTAGCCGCTGAGTATGGGATCGACGTTCTGGCAAAGATTCCCATAGAGCCGAAGACCGCCCGGATGGTGGATGAGGGAACCATTGAGTTCGCGCGGGAGAGCTGGCTGGACAAGGCTGCCGAAAAGCTGCTTCCATAACATAGAGGTGCCGACATGAGAATTAATATGAACCCTAACAGTGAACTGGTACAGTCCATCGTCAGCGTGCCTCATCTGGTCCAGGTGCCGGATAATCTTCTGGCCCAGGCCCATCAGTTCCAGGAAGCCATGATGATGTACACCTGCGCGATCCGGGAAGTGAAGACCAAGCTGGAGGTGCTCAACGATGAACTCTCTGTGCGGAACCAGCGCAACCCTATCGAGATGATCAAATCCAGAGTAAAGAAGCCCATCAGCATCGTGGAAAAGCTTAAGCGGAAAGATCTGGAAGTGTCCGTGGAAGCCATGATGGACCACTTAGATGACATCGCGGGGGTGAGAGTCATATGTTCTTTTGTGGATGATATATATCAGGTGGCGGAGATGCTTGTCCGGCAGGACGACATCAGTGTGGTGGCGGTAAAGGATTATATCAAGAATCCCAAGGAGAACGGCTACCGCAGCTATCACATGATCGTGGAGATTCCTGTATTTTTCTCCAACGAGAAGAGGCTTATGCGGGTGGAGGTTCAGATCCGCACCATTGCCATGGATTTCTGGGCAAGCTTAGACCATCAGCTGAAATACAAAAAGCCTCTTTTAGACTCAGCGGAGATCAGCCAGGATTTAAAGCGGTGCGCTGACATCATTGCCCAGACGGATGAGAAGATGCTTTCCATCCGCCAGAGCATTGAGTCTCAGGGCATTCTGATAAAACGTGATTATTGATCAGTAGAGATAGTAGGACAGGGATTCCGAGGTTCGGAACCCTGTTTTTTTGTACAGATTTCTGGCAATATAGTTGGCTCCGGAGACCTGGAGGGACACTTTTTGGGTCTTGTGGGACAGAAGGGAGAGCATGGCCTGAAGAAATTTTTTCCCATAGCCCTGTCCCTGAAATTGTTCGCGGATCTGAAACGCGTACAGGTAATACTCACTGCCTGATGGAAGGACCGCGCAGGTGCCGATGACCGCCTCCTCCAGGATGGCGGAGTATAAGCCATCCCCCTCATGGCGGATAGAAAGGGGATCCCCGGTTAGGTGCTGGTCTTTGGCGGTCAGTTCCCGCTCCATCTTGTATTCGGAATACCAGTATTCCCCGCCGATGGCCTCCATGACGGCTTTGGCGGACGGGGTGTTCTCGTCTACGAGAAAGCAGAAATCAATGGAATGCCCGGCCTTTTTCTCGCGGGCCTCCGCAAAATCCAGACAGTGGTCCAGAAGAAAGGAGAAGAGGCCCTGACGCCGTCTGGATGGCTCTACCAGCACAAAGCATTCGCACATGGAGTTGTCAGGAAAACATACATAAGCCATGGCGGTCAGTTGGGTATTGTCGTATAGAAGCAGGAAATCCGCTTCAAGGTCTTTGTCAGCCTCGGGGATAGAAAGCAGAAGAGGTTCTTTGTCCCTGCAGGAAGCCAGAAGAAGCCTCATGTCCTTTTTCTGTTGGCTGTCCGGGCAGATGGCGCGTATCAGATTCATAGGTAAATGCTCCTGTCGTGTTTTATTTTTATTGTAACGGTTCCGGCCGTTGAGCGCAACCCCTTGATTCAATCTGTCATTTATGGTAGACTCTAGTAAAACCCAGACTAAGGAGGATATGATGATCAGTCAGTTAATTGAAAAGATTCAGAAAACCAAGGCACCTGTCTGTGTCGGGCTGGACCCCATGTTAAGCTACATTCCGGAGCATATTGTGAAGAAAGCATTTGAGGAATACGGGGAGACCCTTAAGGGGGCATCCGAGGCTGTGTGGCAGTTCAACAAGGAGATCGTGGATCATACCTGGGATTTAATCCCGGCGGTGAAGCCCCAGGTTGCCATGTACGAACAGTTTGGGATAGAGGGACTGACCGTGTATAAGCGGACTGTGGATTACTGCCGGGAGAAAGGGCTGGTGGTGATCGGCGATGTAAAGAGAGGCGACATCGGTTCCACGTCCGCGGCTTATGCCACAGGCCATCTGGGCCATGTGAAGGTGGGAAGCCGGACCCTTGCGGGGTTTGACACGGATTTTATTACCGTGAATCCCTATCTGGGCACAGACGGCGTAAAGCCTTTTGTGGATGTGTGCAACCAGGAGGACAAGGGGATCTTCGTTCTGGTGAAGACCTCCAACCCATCAAGCGGAGAGTTTCAGGACCGCCTTATTGACGGCAGGCCCCTGTACGAGCTGGTGGCGGAGAAAGTGGTGGAGTGGGGAGACCAGTCCATGGACAAGGGCTACAGCAACGTAGGCGCGGTGGTGGGAGCCACCTACCCGGAGATGAGCCGGATCCTGAGAAAGCTGATGCCCCGGACTTATTTCTTAGTTCCCGGCTACGGTGCCCAGGGAGG
This sequence comes from uncultured Lachnospiraceae bacterium, assembly GCA_910588865.1. Lineage (GTDB taxonomy): Bacteria > Bacillota > Clostridia > Lachnospirales > Lachnospiraceae > UBA3402. Next base: position 121,407 of record CAJUSJ010000002.1, on the reverse strand, counting down.
CACGGCGGAGGATCTAAGACCTTGCTTCAATGAGGATGGGCTGGGTGCCATCGTCAACTCCTCCAGAGGGATCATTGCCGCCTACAAGCAGGAGAAGTATAAGGATTTTGGTCCGGAAAATTTTGGGGAGGCATCCCGGCGCGCGGTGATGGACATGGTGGCGGATATCAACCGGGTATTATAACAGGCAGAAGGAGAATGACATGGCGAAAGAGAAGAAAACCGTTCTTGTAACCAGACAGGAGCAGCTTGGGGATGATGTCTGGAGCCTGTGGCTCAAAGCGGGTTCCATGGCCCTGGAGGCTGGACCGGGTCAGTTTATCTGTGTGTACTCCAAAGACGGCTCCCGACTGCTTCCAAGACCTCTGAGCATCTGCGAGATCAACAGGGAGAAGGAGGAGCTGCGGATCGTCTACCGGGTAGTAGGAGCGGGCACTGAGGAGTTTGCCTTATTAAAAGAAGGGGATCTGGTGGATATCTTAGGACCTTTGGGCAATGGGTTTCCAAAAGTATCGCCGGATAAGAGGGTGCTGCTCATGGGAGGCGGCATTGGGATCCCGCCTATGCTGGAGCTGGCCAAAAGGCTGGAGGGAACCAAGACAGTGGTTCTCGGATACCGGGATCAGCTGTTTTTAAACCAGGAATTTGAGCCCTACGGCAAGGTGATGATTGCCACCGAGGACGGCAGCGCCGGGACAAAGGGCAATGTGCTGGATGCGGTGAGGGAACATGGTGTGGAAGCTGATGTGATCATGGCCTGCGGCCCTACGGCCATGCTTCGGGCAATCAAGGCCTATGGGGCAAAAGAGCATATAGAATGTTATATTTCTCTGGAGGAGAAGATGGCCTGCGGAATCGGGGCATGCCTTGCCTGCGTCTGTGAGACAAAAGAGGTGGATCCCCATTCCAATGTGCGAAATAAAAGGATCTGCAAGGACGGTCCGGTATTCGCGGCAGAGGAGGTGGAGCTGTAGATGAACACAGGGGTGAATATAGCGGGAGTGGATTTTAAGAATCCTGTAATGACATGTTCCGGCACCTTCGGCTCCGGCCGGGAGTACGGGGAGTTTGTGGACCTTAATGTTCTGGGAGGCGTTGTGACAAAAGGCGTGTCCAATGTGCCATGGCCCGGCAATCCCGGGCCGCGGATCGCGGAAACCTACGGCGGCATGATCAACGCCATCGGCCTTCAGAACCCGGGCATTGACGTGTTTGTTCGAAGAGATATCCCCTATCTGAAGCAGTATGACACCAGGGTCATTGTCAATGTCTGCGGAAAGACCGCTGAGGATTATGTGGAAGTGGTGGAGAGACTGGCGGAGGAACCGGTGGACCTTCTGGAGATCAACATTTCCTGTCCCAATGTAAAAGAGGGCGGGATCGCCTTCGGACAGGACCCAAAGGCCGTGGAGGCCATTACGCGGGAAGTAAAGAGCCGGGCCCGTCAGCCGGTGATCATGAAACTGAGCCCCAATGTGACAGACATTACGGTCATGGCCAAAGCCGCTGAGGCGGGGGGCGCTGACGCGGTCTCCCTGATCAACACCCTGACAGGGATGAAGATCGATGTCCACAGAAGAACCTTTGCCGTGGCCAACAAGACAGGCGGCCTGTCAGGTCCCGCCATTAAGCCGGTGGCGGTGCGGATGGTATACCAGGCTGCCAATGCGGTGAAGATTCCTGTCATAGGTATGGGCGGCATCATGACAGCAGAGGATGCCATAGAGTTTATTCTGGCCGGCGCTACCGCGGTGTCCGTGGGAACAGCCAATTTCCACGATCCCTATGCTGCCGCGAAGATCGTAAAGGGCATTGAGCGGTATATGGAGAGATACAAAGTAGATGATATTCGTCAGCTGATCGGAGCGGTAAGATAAAATAAAAAAAGTCCTCGCTGTTATAAAAAGGCGGCGGGGATTTTTGTTGTGCCGGAGCTATGAAGTGGACCAGGAGAGGACTAGAATACCACCACCAGGAGCATCTTAAACCGTTCTTTACCATATACGGCATGAGGATGCCCAGCGGGCATTACAATGGATTCCCCTTCCCGGAGCTCATATTCCGCCCCGTCGATGGTGATCTTTCCCACTCCGTCCAGACAGGTGACAAACGCGTCTCCTCCGGATTCATGAGTGCTGATCTCCTCGTCCTTGTCAAATGAAAAGAGGGTGACGCTTAGCGCCTCATTCTGGGCAAGGGTCTTGCTGACCACCTGTCCTTTTTGATATCCAATCTGCTCTTTCAGGACCAGAACCTGGGCCTTGTCAATGTTTTTCATTCCGTTCATCCCGGGACCTCCTTATGGCTCTATAGAAAACTAAAACGGGAATATCCTGCTTCTGATCAGGAATTCCCGTTTGACCGTGGAGACAACAGGACTCGAACCTGCGACCCTTTACACGTCAAGCAAATGCTCTCCCAGCTGAGCTATGTCTCCATTACCTTTATTCTACCATGTTTTTTCAGATAGTCAACAATTATTTTTTAAATTAATCGTAATAGAGATTTAAAGGATATGTGATTATAAATATGGTATGATTACTTTGAGAATCATGTGGCCTGCAGCGAAATAGCAGGTAAGGCGAATACCAGACGAGGAGGAACCGAGATGAAAAAGAAGAGCTTGAGAACAGCGTTTTTCGCGTCAATGGTGGCAGCGGGGATGCTTGCTGGCTGCCGCCCGGCGGCCCAAAACCCTGGACAGACCAATGAGGCCAGAACAGACAGAGAAGAGACCAGGCAGGAGACCCTTTCTCCAGGAAAGGGAGGGGCGGTGGAGGCCGTGTATCCCCAGATGGCCTCTTATCCCAATGAGGAGGAATTTATTGATAAAAAGACAGGAGAATTTGACAGCCAAGGTTTTTCAGAGGTCTATGATGTGTGGTGGGAGGAAAAAAAAGCCAAAAGAGATCTGCCCCAGGAGTACGCTGCCGCCTTAGAGCCGTTTTTTACCGTGTCTATCCGCCAGTTTCTGGCAGAGGGAGTGCCGGGACAGGAGGGGGAAAACAAGGTCTGCTCACCCCTGAACATGTATATGGCTTTGAGCATGCTGGCGGAAACAACAGATGGGAACAGCAGGCAGCAGATCCTCTCTCTCCTGGGGGCCGATTCCCTGGAAAACCTGCGTCAGCAGGCAGAGAAGGTGTGGAATGCCAACTACTGCCGGGACGGGTCTGTGACCAGCCTTCTGGCCAATTCTTTGTGGCTGGATGAAGAAGTAACCTTTAAGGAGGATACCTTAAAATCCCTGGCAGACCATTATCATGCCTCCTCATTCTGGGGGCAGATGGGCTCCCGGGATCTGGATCAAAGGCTTCAGGAGTGGATAAATGAGCAGACGGAAGATCTCTTAAAAGAACAGTCCTCGGGGCTTCATATGACCGACGATACCTTAATGGCCCTGGCTTCCACCATCTATTTCCGTGCCAAATGGTCAGATGAGTTTTCCAAGTCCCTCACCGAAGAGCGGACCTTTCATGGAATAAACGGGGACATGACCTGTGACTTTATGCGTCAGAGCAAAAACGGCACCTACTATTGGGGTGAAAAATTCGGTGCGGTACACAAAAGCCTTCAGGAGAGCGGAGGGATGTGGCTGATTTTGCCGGACGAGGGCATGAAGCCGGAGGAGGCGCTTTTGGATGATGAGGTGACGGGGCTGTTTCTGTCAGCGGGAGAGTGGGCCAATCAAAAGAGCCTGATTGTGAATCTGGCCATGCCAAAGTTTGACGTGGCGTCCAATATGAGCCTGAAAGACGGGCTTTACAGGCTGGGAGTCACGGATGTGTTTGACCAGGAGAATTCGGATTTCACACCCCTTGTGGGGGACATGGAAGGAGTGTTTATGTCCCAGGCCAGCCACGCCGCCCGTGTCATGGCCGATGAAGAGGGATGTATCGCGGCGGCGTACACGGTGATGGCCATGGCAGGGGCGGGGATGCCTCCTGAGGAGGAGATGGACTTTGTGCTGGACCGCCCGTTTATCTTTGTGATTACCAGTGATTCAGGGCTTCCTCTTTTCGCGGGGATCGTAAATCAGCCGTGAGACAGTATTAACCCAAGGGCATAAACACGATAACTAAAGGGAACTTCCATGAAAGGCATAATCCTCCTATAATTAATGTATCACAACACAAGGAAAACAGAAGGAAGACCAGGTGGAATATGTAACATTAAGAAACGGAGTGAAGATGCCGTCCTGGGCTATGGTGTGTACCAGGTGACGAAAGACGACTGTGAGAAATGTGTCCTGGGACGCTCTGGAGGTGGGATACCGTCTGATCGGTACGGCTCAGAGCTGCTTCAACGAAGAGGAGGTGAGAAGCGCTATAAAGAAATCCGGGCCATTTTTGGTGTACACGGGGCGGAGAGGAATATGGCCGCTAAAGCGGCTCCGCCCCGGTGCGCGAGTAGGGGGAAGGACCTCCCCTGCCCCATTGACCTCAGAGGCGGCGGAAGCAGGAGACAGCCCATCCAACCGTCAGAATCAGACAGGCCGCCTCGGAAACCGGGGTGGAGAACCAGATGCCCTGGTCTCCAAAAAGAAGGGACATGACCGTAAGGATTGCCGCCAGCAGCACCAGGCTCCGGCTGACGGAGATGGCGAAAGCGGGGAGAGGGCGCTCCATGGCAGTGAAAAACCCGGCAAAGATCACGTTAAATCCCATGACCAGAAACGACCAGGCGTACATCCGCAGGGCGGACATGGAATAATCAAAGATTGCGCTGTCCCGAGAGAGGAAGGCGGCCACCACCGCTGGGCGCGCGAAGGCTTAGTTGAAAAAAAGGGGTTTTCTTTCCAGGTAAACGGATGTATAATCAGAGAGATTATACCCGGATCGGGATTAGGGAAATATAGGAGGAAACCATGTTAGATATCAGATTTGTCAGAGAGAATCCGGAAGTGGTAAAGCAGAATATTCGGAATAAATTTCAGGATGCCAAGCTCCCCCTGGTAGACGAGGTCATTGAACTGGACAGGGAGAACAGGGCCGCCAAGGCGGAGGCGGACAACCTTCGGGCCGCGAGGAATAAGCTGTCCAAGGAGATCGGCCAATTGATGGCCCAGAAGAAGAAAGAAGAGGCGGAGGCGGTGAAGGCCCAGGTTACCGCCAATTCTGCCCGCCTGGCGGAACTGGAGGCAAAGGAGAGTGAACTGGAGGAGAAGATCTTAAAGATCATGATGACCATCCCCAATATCATTGACCCAAGCGTGCCCATCGGCAAGGATGACAGCGAGAACGTGGAGCTGGAGAGATTCGGGGAGCCGGTGGTGCCGGACTTTGAGATCCCCTACCACACGGACATCATGAAGTCCTTTGACGGCATTGACTTAGACGCGGCGGGAAAGGTGGCAGGCAACGGATTTTACTATCTCATGGGAGACATCGCGAGGCTTCACTCTGCCGTGATTTCCTACGCGAGAGATTTTATGATCGACCGGGGCTTTACCTACTGTGTGCCGCCGTTTATGATCCGAAGCAATGTGGTCACAGGTGTTATGTCCTTCGCGGAGATGGATGCCATGATGTATAAGATCGAGGGAGAGGACTTATACCTTATTGGGACAAGCGAGCACTCCATGATCGGAAAGTTTATCGACACCATCACTCCTGAGGATCAGCTTCCCAAAACCCTTACCAGCTATTCGCCGTGTTTCAGGAAGGAGAAGGGCGCTCACGGGATAGAGGAGAGAGGCGTGTACCGGATCCACCAGTTTGAGAAGCAGGAGATGATCGTGGTGTGCAGGCCGGAGGAATCACCTATGTGGTACGAGAAGCTGTGGCAGAACACAGTGGATCTGTTCCGCTCCCTGGATATCCCGGTGAGGACGCTTGAGTGCTGCTCCGGCGATCTGGCGGATTTAAAGGTGAAGTCCTGTGATGTGGAGGCATGGTCCCCCCGTCAGAAGAAATATTTTGAAGTGGGTTCCTGCTCCAATTTGGGAGACGCCCAGGCCAGAAGGCTGAAGATCCGGGTGGATGGGGAAAGCGGCAAGTACTTTGCCCACACCTTGAATAATACTGTGGTGGCTCCGCCCCGTATGCTCATCGCGTTTTTGGAGAACAACCTGCAGGCAGACGGAAGCGTGAAGATCCCGGCGGTATTACAGCCTTATATGGGCGGGAAAACCGAGCTTCGGGGAAAATAAGAAAATTTCATCAGGTCCAGGAACCAGAACAGCCTTGGGGCAAGGGAAAACCTGCCCAAGGCTGTTTTGTGTACACGGGGCCAAGAGAAGTATGGCCGTTAAAGCGGTCTGCCCCGGCACGGCGGGTAGGGGGAAGCGCATCCCCTGCTGGATTCACCTTTTAATATCGATCGTAGGTGTATGGGTTTCCGTGATGTGAAACTGATGGGCCGCGTAGGCGGCTCTGGCCCTGGCCTGCCGAACCTTGCGGGCCTCGGGGGTCACCTCTGCCTGAGCCCTGGTTTTTACCCGTTCCGCCACGGTTTTTCGGGCTTCTTTGACCTGGGTGTCGGAGACCGGTGCGTTGGTGTCCCCATCCCCCAAAAGCTCAGGGTCTTTGACGGCAGGGTCGCCAGCTGGTTCCTGGGAGTCTGGGTCAGCGGGGGCCGGGATTTCCTCCTGGTTGCTGTCATCCTCAACCTTGTCTTTTGTCTCCTCATCCAGACCCATCTCCGCCTTCTTGGCCTCCTCCATCTCCTTCTCAGCTTTCTGGCGCTCAGCCTCTGTGGGAAGCTTCTTGTAATCACCGCTTTTTACAAAAGATCTCATGGAATCTTCCAGGGCAGTGGACTTGGCCAGCTCCTGTTTGATCAGGGCCAGCTTCTTACCGCTTGGGATGTTGGGGTTATTCTTAATGTTGTTGACCTGATCCAGGCCTGCTGCCGCGTGGGCGGCTTTGACCCGCTGCACTTCTTCCTTAGTCTTGCAGTTTTTAAGCTCCCGCTCATAGGCCTCCCGTTCCATCTCAATGGCCTTGGCCTTCTTGTAGGTCTCCGGGTCATGTTCTTTTAAATACTCCATCTCCTGGGCGCTGAGCCTCTTGCCTGACATCATCTTCAAGTCGATTTGGGCCGCCATCTGGGCGGAACCGTCTTTTTGGGATTCCCTGATGTCTTCTAACTGTTTTTGGACAGCGCTGTCCGCGGAGGTGGTCTCATGGGCAGTGTAGTCTTTCTCTACCTGCTTTTTCTGCCACTTCATCTTCATCTCCATGTTTTTGGTGTAAGTGTTCAGGGAAGTGACCATCATGATACTCATATCAATACCCCCTTTCATATTTTTAATATCGTCGCGGCAGGAGAAATCTTAATCCCGCCGCCTGTGTATGCGGAAAAAAATCAGGTCAGTCCGCCTCTTGAGGCAGTTTTTTCGGATCCGCCAAAAGGGAGTAGTTGGTGTGGTAGATCACAAACCCGGGAGCGCCTCCCCCGGCCTTTTTCACATGCTTTTTCTGGATATAATCAATCTCCACCTTGTCATTGTTCCGGCCTTTGGAATAGTAGGCGGCCAGGGCTCCGGCCTCCTCGAAGGTGCTGTCGGGAAGTTCCTTTCCCTCGCATTTCACGATGACATGGGAGCCGGGGATCCCTTTGGCGTGGAACCACCAGTCATTGCCGGTGGCCATCTTGAAGGTCAGCTCCTCGTTCTGGTAATTGTTTTTTCCAACATAGATGTGGAAGCCGTCAGAGGACACATAGTGGAAGGGACGGCTGGTGATCCGGGGCTTTTTTCCTTTGACGTAGTGGCGCTTAATGTAGCCGTATTCTGTCAGTTCCTCTTTGATCTCCACAAGGTCTTCTTCCTTCAGGGCAATGTCCAGGGCAGTGCTGATGGACTCCAGGTGGTCGATCTCCCGTTTGGTCTCCTGGGTCAAGTCTGTCAGGGCCTCAAAGGTCCGCTTCAGCTTGTTGTATTTGTCAAAGAACTTCTGGGAATTCTCCCTGGCGGTCAGCTGAGGATCCAGGGGGATGGAGATCTCCTGGCCAGTGTAGTAATTTAAGCAGGTAAGCTGCTTTTCCCCGCCCCCGAGCTCATAGCCATAGGTATTTAGAAGTTCCCCGTAGACCTTGTACTTGTCCCGCTTTTGTGTGTCCTTCAGCTGTTTTAGCTGGAGGTCGTATTTTTTGTAATTCCGCTCCAAAGCGGTCTGAACGATCCGCCGCAGGTCCGCGGATTTCTGCTTGATCCGGGTCAGGGTGTTTTTCTCGGAGTAATAGCTCTCCAACAGAAGGCTTATGCTGTCAAAAGGCCGGGCCTGGTAATCATTGCCGTTAAAACAAGTGAGGGGAAGGGAGGCAAATTCCACAGGCTCCTCAAACCTATAAACGATATTGGGAGTGAAATTTCCCGAAGCCACATCCTCCATCATCAGGGAAAGGGTGCGGTGGAGATGGATGAGCTCCGCCTCCGACAGTTCATTGGCAGAGCGGTCGCCGTCAATGGAGGATAACCAGCACAGCTCGTCGCCCATAATGGGGCTGATGCCTGTTAGCTTCAGGTACAGAGCCTTTCTCACCGGGGCTGGGGCCGAACCCATGAGATGGGAAAAATCTTCCAAGGTAATGTGGAGAGGATCCCCTTTTTCCGTGGTCTGAGGAATAAAATAAGTTCTTCCCGGCAGAACCTCCCTGACAGAGCTCATCTGGGAGGACACATGTTTGATGCTGTCCAGGATAAGCCCGTCCTCCCGGCAGAATATGATGTTGCTGTGTTTGCCCATAAGCTCCACTATCAGCCTTTTTTTACACAGATCCCCCATCTCATCCAGGTGTTCGATCTCAAATTCAATGATCCGCTCCAGTCCCGGCTGGGTGACTTTCAGGATCCGTCCGGTTCCGATATGCTTTCGCAGAAGCATGCAGAAGTTGGGGGCAGTCAGGGGGCTTGGCTTGTTTTTCTCTGTAAAATAGATCAGGGGAAGGCTCGCGCTTGCTGAGATCAGCAGCCGCAGGGTCTCCTTGTTGTTTTTTATGGTAAACAAAAGCTCGTCTTTTTCTGGCTGCGCGATCTTGTTGATCTTGCCGCCCTCCAGCTTTGTTTTCATATCTCTTGTGAGATTCGCGATCACGATTCCGTCAAATGCCATAACTGTTACTCCTTTTTTGAATTCCATGGTAGTATCATTATTATTATATAAGACACATATAAAATTTACAAGCAGCGTTGACTTGTTTTTCCATTTGACTTATAATGAAAGGTATCTATGACGAAAGAGAGGCTGGTTTACCGATGATAAGGAGCATGACGGGTTTCGGCAGATGCGAGAAGGCCACAGACCAGTACAAGATCTCTGTGGAGATGAAGGCTGTGAACCACCGCTACCTGGATCTTGGCATCAAGATGCCGAAACGATTTAATTATTTTGAGTCGGCGATCCGGAGCATGCTGAAGGATTATATTCAGCGGGGCAAGGTAGATGTGTTCATCAATTATGAAGATTATACAGAGAAAAAACTTTGTCTGAAGTATAATAAGGCACTGGCGGCAGAGTATGTAGAGTGTTTCCGGAAGATGAGTGAGGAATTTGCCATAAAAGACGATGTGACTGCCGGTCTTCTTGGCAGGATGCCGGAGGTGCTGACCATGGAGCAGGCCCCGGAGGACGAGGAGGCCATATGGAAGCTTTTGTCCGAAGCCATGGAGGAGGCCGCGCGCCAGTTTGTGGACAGCCGTACACGGGAGGGAGAGCGTCTGAAAGAGGATCTTCTGGGGAAGCTGGACTATATGACAGAACTGGTGGCCTATGTGGAGCGGCGTTCCCCCGGGATCGTGGCAGAGTACCGGGCCAGGCTGGAGGAGAAGGTGAGGGAACTGCTGGGCGGCACGGTGATCGACGAAGGCCGTATCGCCACAGAGGTTACCATCTTCGCGGATAAGGTCTGCGTGGATGAAGAGATCGTCCGTCTCAAAAGCCATATCCAGCACACAAGGGATGAGCTGACGGCAGGAGGCCCGGTGGGCAGAAAACTGGATTTCATTGCCCAGGAGATGAACCGGGAAGCCAATACCATCCTGTCCAAGGCCAACGACATAGAGGTCTCCGACAAGGCCATTGCCTTGAAGACAGAGATTGAAAAAGTCAGGGAACAGATCCAGAATATTGAGTAGGCGGAAAGTGAAGGAGTTGACAGACATGAGTGAACAGGGAATCCTGGTAGTGGTATCCGGTTTTTCCGGGGCAGGAAAAGGGACGCTGATCAAGGCTATGCTGGAGAAGCATCACAACTACGCGTTGTCCATTTCCGCGACCACCAGAGCGCCCCGGCAGGGGGAGGAGGACGGGAGAGAGTATTTTTTTGTCACCCGCGAGAAATTTGAGGAGATGATCCGGGAAGGGCAGCTGATCGAGTATGCCCGGTATGTGGAGAATTATTACGGCACTCCCAGGCAGTATGTGTTCCAGCAGATGGCGGACGGCAAGGATGTAATCCTGGAGATCGAGATTCAGGGGGCTCTTAAGATCAAGGAGAGGTTTCCTGATGCCTTGCTGCTGTTCGTGATGCCCCCCAGCGCGGATGAGCTGAAGCGAAGGCTGGTGGGCAGGGGCACGGAGACCATGGAGGTTATCGACCAGCGCCTCCACAGGGCCGCGGAGGAGGCGGAAGGGATGACTTCCTATGATTATATCCTGATCAATGACAAGGTGGATACTTGTGTGGAGGCCATGCATCAGCTGATCCAGGCCCAGCACCGAAGGGTCAGCGGCAATCTTGATTTTATCCAGCAGATGAAGTCAGAGTTAAAAGCCATATAAAGAATATTTCAGAAAGAGAGGAATCCAATATGTTACATCCGTCATATACAGATCTGATCAACGCGGTAAACAGCGGTGTGGAGCCGGGGGAGGAGCCGGTGGTACAGAGCCGTTACTCCATTGTCATCGCCACGGCCAAGAGGGCGAGACAGCTGATCGGGGGGGAGGACCCCATGATCGTCACCAGGGGGAAGAAGCCTCTGTCAGTGGCAGTGGAGGAATTGTATGAGTCCAAGGTAAAGATCCTCAGTGAGGACGATCTTGATGATGAGGAAGAATTGAGAGGAGAGAGTTCAGAGACCCCGGATTCCCAGGAAGAGACCGCTTTGGAGGATGTGCCGGAAGAAGAACAGTAAGGAGCAAAAGCCGTCTCACCGTCAACGAGATGGCTTTTTACAGGTGAGCAGATGAAGATTTTTTGTGTTTCCCTTGGCTGTGACAAGAATCTGGTGGATACCGAGATGATGTTGGGCCAGTTAAAAAATAAGGGCTATGAATTTACGGATGATGAGACAGAGGCAGAGGTTATCCTGATCAATACCTGCTGTTTCATCAATGACGCCAAGGAGGAGAGCGTCAACACCATCCTGGAGATGGCGGAGCTTAAGAAAGAGGGGCTGTGCAGAGCCCTCCTAGTGGCGGGCTGTCTGGCCCAGAGGTATCAGGAGGAGATCATAAAGGAGATCCCGGAGGTGGATGCCTGTCTTGGAACCGCGACTTACGATGAGGTCAGCCGGATCCTCTCACAGGTGCTGGAGGGGAAACAGGAGCTTTGCTTTCGGAACTTAGACCGGCTGCCCCGGATGGACACCAGAAGGGTCATCACCACAGGCGGGTACTATGCCTTCTTAAAGATCGCGGAAGGGTGTGACAAGCGCTGTACCTACTGCATCATCCCAAGTCTTCGGGGCCCCTACCGCAGCGTCCCCATGGAGAGCCTTGTGGAGGAGGCCCGGCAGCTGGCCCAGGCCGGGGTGAGGGAACTGATCCTGGTGGCCCAGGAGACCACCCTCTACGGCGCGGACTTATACGGAAAGAAGGCTCTTCCAGAGCTTTTGAGAAAGCTGTGCCGGATTTCCGGGATCCAGTGGATCCGGATCCAGTACTGTTATCCGGAGGAGATCACCCAGGAGCTGATGGATACCATCCGGGAGGAGGAGAAGATCTGCCACTATCTGGATATCCCGATCCAGCACGCCAGCGACAGGATCCTTAAGCGGATGGGAAGGCGGACCAGCCAGGGACAGCTAAGGGACATGATCCCTGACCTGCGCCGCCAGATCCCTGATATCGCCCTGCGGACCACCTTGATATCCGGTTTTCCGGGAGAGACGAAAGAGGATCACCAGGCTCTTCTGGAGTTTGTGGATGATATGGAATTTGAGCGTCTGGGAGTGTTTGCCTACTCTCAGGAGGAGGATACGCCGGCTGCCGGCTATGACGGTCAGGTGCCGGATGAGATCAAGGAACAGCGCCGGGATGAGATCATGGAGCTGCAGCAGGAGATCGCCTTTGAAAAGTCCGAGGCCATGGTGGGCCGGGTCCTGGAGGTGATGATCGAGGGCAAGGTGGCGGATGAGAACGCTTATGTGGGGCGTACTTACATGGATGCTCCCGGCGTGGATGGGCTGATCTTCGTGAACACAGAAGAAGAGCTGATGTCAGGAGATTTTGTCCGGGTGAAGGTAACAGGAGCCATGGAATATGATCTGATAGGAGAGATGTATAATGAATCTGCCCAATAAACTGACCGTGCTGAGAGTGCTGATGATCCCCTTTTTTGTGGCGGCGCTGATGTGGGAAGGCGGAAGCAGCCAGACCCTGAGATGGGTGGCTGCCGCCATTTTTGTGGCCGCCAGCCTGACCGACTTTCTGGACGGAAAGATCGCGAGAAAATACAACCTGGTGACGAATTTTGGAAAATTTATGGATCCCCTGGCAGACAAGCTTCTGGTGTGCTCAGCCCTGATCTGCCTCATTGAGCTGGGGCAGCTTCCGGCCTGGATGGTGATCATCATCATCAGCCGGGAATTTATCATCAGCGGGTTTCGGCTGGTGGCCTCGGACAATGGGGTGGTGATCGCTGCCAGCTACTGGGGAAAGTTTAAGACAACCTTTCAGATGATCGCGGTGATCCTTAAGATCCTTAATGTTCCCACGTTGGCTGTGATAACGGATTTGTGTGTGTGGATCGCCTTGATCCTGACCGTGGTTTCTCTGGCGGATTACCTGATGAAGAACCACAGGGTGCTGACAGAAGGGAGTATGTAGAGATGACAGTAGAAGTAATTTCAGTGGGCACGGAACTGCTGATGGGAAGCATTGTAAACACCAACGCTCAGTTTCTGGCGGAACAGTGCGCGCTTTTAGGGCTGTCCATGTACAATCAGACAGTTGTAGGAGACAATAAAGAGAGGCTTTCCGATGCCATTAACACCGGCCTGGGGCGGGCGGATATCGTGATTCTCACTGGAGGCTTAGGCCCCACGGAGGATGATCTGACAAAGGAAACCTGTGCCCAGGTCATGGGATTTTCCCTGGCAGAGGACAGCCATACAAAGGACAGGATCCGGGAGTATTTTAAAAACAGTATCTATAAGGACATACCGGACAATAACTGGAAACAGGCCATTGTCCCGGAAGGTGCCATTGTCCTGGACAATGACAACGGCACCGCTCCCGGGCTTATACTGGAAAAGGGCGAAAAGCGGGCCATCCTTCTGCCTGGACCGCCAAATGAGCTGATCCCCCTGTTTAACGGGAAAGTAAAGCCTTATCTCCAGAAACTGAGGCCAGAGCTGATCGTGTCCCAGATGGTGAAGATCTGCGGCGTGGGGGAGAGCCAGGTGGAGGACCGGCTGCTGGACTTGATCGACAAGCAGACCAATCCCACTATCGCCACCTACGCCAAGACCGGGGAGGTTCATGTGAGGGTCACGGCCAGCGCTCCCACCAAGGAGATCGCGGACAAGCTGATCAAGCCTGTGGTCAAGGAGATCAAAAAGCGGATGGGCACAGCGGTGTATTCCACCAGGGAGGAGGAGACCCTGGAGATGGCGGTGGTCCGGCTTCTGAAAAAGCATGAGCTGACCGTGGCCACCGCGGAGTCCTGTACCGGAGGCCTGGTGGCAGGCCGGATCGTCAATGTGCCGGGATCCTCAGAGGTGTTTCGGGAGGGATTTGTCACCTACTCCAACAAGGCCAAGAGAAGACATCTGGATGTCAGCAAGAGCACCATCAAGAAGTATGGCGCTGTCAGCAAGGAGACTGCCAGAGAGATGGCTGTGGGCGGCGCGTTTGCCACGGACTCTGACTTATGTGTGGCCATAACAGGCCTCGCGGGGCCTGACGGGGGAACGGAGGAGAAGCCCGTGGGCCTGGTGTACATGGCCTGCTGTATGGGCGACAAGGTGACCGTGGAGAAATATCAGTTTAAGGGAAACCGGAACAAGATCCGGGAACAGTCGGTGGTGAAGGCTCTGGACCTGGTGAGGCGGACGGTCCTGGAAAGCCAGGAATAAAAGATACAGGAGAATAAAAAGGCGAGGAGAAATTCAAGTGGAAGATCGGGCGACAAAAAAATATATATCAGCTGCCTACCAGTATGCCTTTTCAAGGCTGGTATTGCACAGCACCCTTTTTTGTGAGAACATGCTGGAAGGTCCAAAGCTTTCAGAAGAAGAGGAGGAGATCAAACGGGAGTTCGGCTGCCTTTTAAAAAGCCTGACAGAAGGCACAGAGGAGCTTTTGGAGGTGGAGAAGCTGAGAAACAGGATCAGCGCCGGAGCGGAGATCCTGACAGCTTATTCCGATTGCTTTCAGATCTACGAATACGTAGTCAGCCGGACAGAAAGGCGGTTTGTCAAACTGCCGCCTTCCGACTATACTCCGGAGGAGATGGCTGACGCCCTGTTAGATACCCTGGTGGATCTGGGGCAGCGGGGATCTCCCTATTCTTATTTGAAGACCGTAATCTCCTACCTGCCTGTGCGCTTAACCAGACAGAAGTTTTACAGCATGGTTATGGAAAGACTTTCCATCTATACAGGAGATCCAAAAGGCGATGTGGAAGAGTTCCTGTACATGCTGAAGACTTCCGCCATGGCCCTGCTTCCGGAGCATATGGACAAAGAAAAGGAGCTGTACCAGGCCCTGGAGACCTTGAGGCAGACGGATTTCCAAAAGCTTGACAAAGCCGGGTATGAAACGTGCAGGACCGTCTTGACCAGAGGAGATGACCTTCTCGCGGAAAAGACCGACTTTTATGTGTCTGTCCAGGAGATGCTCAATGAACTGTATATCCTCTGTCTGACAAAAGACAAGAGGGCCATAAACACTTCCTCGGATCAGGCCTTCTGGCAGGGAATCAAAAAGATTCAGGAAGCCCTGGAGACAGGAGAGGGGCTCTCCTATGAAGAGGAGGAGCGGATCCTGGAGCGTATGGAGGGCATCCAGGAGGAGGTTGAAGATATTGTGATGGCAGGAAGCCCGGACTTCTCTGACCCTGTGCTTAAGAAGCTGGAGAGGCTGATGTCCGGAAGCAGGTTTGCCCCCCTGGAGGAGGAGGAAGCATCCCAGGAGGCAGCGGACAGGGAATGGATCGAACAGAAGGGCAAAGAGCTGTGCGGGGATTTTGACAAGCTGTTTGCCTCCCTCCCCAGGGCAGTGACCCGGTCTGTCATGGCCACGGTGATTTCAAAACTTCCGCTGAAATTTGACAGCCGCCAGGAGATTTGGGATTATATCCGTTTAAGCCTGGAGAGCTGTACAGACTATGCTGAGAGGGAAGCGTGTTTGGAATTTTTAGAGCAGGAGCTGAGGGAGTAGATGTTATGGTATAGGCATCTGTACGTAGGGGAAAAGGCAAAGAAGCATCAGTTTTCCATTATCAGGAGTATCAGGGAAAAAAAATACCGGCCAGGAGTCTTCGTGATTACTCCGCCGTCAAATGGGAATAATATCCTTGATATCTATCCCGCGTACATGCTTTTGTTTGGAGCGTACAAAAAGCAGGAATTTAAGATCCTGGGGATCGCCCAGGGGTATCAGGAGGCTCTCCTGCTGGCGGGTACCATAGTAACTGAGATGTATGAAAAAACAGGCGGTTTCTGTCTGGAAGAATTTCTGACAGGACGGGGAAGTAAGGTGTGACAGGATGCTCCCGATTCTATTGACAATATTAAAAATCGCGGGATTGGCGGTCCTGGCCCTGCTGGGGCTGGTGATGGCGGTTCTTCTCATAATCCTTGTGGTACCTGTCAGGTATAGCCTGTCAGGCTCTTTCCATGAGCGTCTTCGGGCAAAGGCGAAGATCACCTGGCTTTTCCATGGGGTGTCGGTAATTGTTACATATGATGATGAGCTGGACATTGCCGTAAGACTTCTGGGGAAAAGGCTGTTCCAGGAAAAAGCCCATAAAGAGGAGTTGGAAGAAAAATGGGAAGACCTGGAGGAAGACCTGGAGGAAAACCTGGAGGAAAAGTGGCAGGAGCTGGAGGAGGAGTGGGAAGTCCCGGAAGACGGGAAAGTTGATGAGAAAGAGACGCCAAAGGCTGGCCAGGCCCAAAGCGGAGGCGGGCGGGCAGACGCCCCGAGACCAGGAAAGCCGGACAAAGAGACCAGGCCCCCGGACAGGCAGAAGGAGGCAAAAGGCGGACAGCGCCAGACAAAAAGCCGGAAAACTGGCCAGGACCGGACAGAAGATCTCCACAGTGGCAGGGGATCAGCGGACGCCCCGGGGAGATTTTTGCGGACCATGGACTTGTTAAAGGAAAAATGGAACCAGCTGTCAGAATATAAGGACAGGATCTGTACATTTGTCAATGATCCAGAGAACCAGCAAACCGGGAAATTGATTTTCCGGCAGGTAAAGAAAATGATCCGTCATGTCCTTCCCACAAAGGCCCAGGGAAAAGTGGTGTTTGGCTTTGACGACCCGGCCCTTACGGGCAAAGTGCTGTCCGGGCTCAGTATCCTGTACGCGTGGTATGGGGACAAGCTCCAGATCACGCCCGTGTTTGACCAGAAGATTCTGGAAGGAGAGGGAAGCCTTAGAGGGCGTCTGAGGCTGGGCACCATGGCGGCCCTGGCGGTCAGAGTGTTCTTTAACAAAAATTTCAGAAGGCTTATAAGGAGATTCTTAAGGAGTGGAGGTAAATAAAGATGGCAGACAATAAGACAGGAAGCAACAGCCAGCTTTCTTCGGCAGTGGAGGCGCTGTTTCAGGGGATGGATCATCTGGTGGCGACAAAGACCGTGGTGGGAGACGCGGTACGTGTGGACGATGCCATTATCCTCCCTCTGATGGATGTGGCCTGCGGCATGGCAGCGGGGTCCTTCGCGGAGAATGCCAAGAACAGAGGCGCGGGGGGCATGAGCGCGAAGCTGAGCCCCAGCGCGGTTTTGGTGATCCAGAACGGCTGCACCCGCCTGGTGAACATCAAGAACCAGAACACGGTCAACAAGATGCTGGACATGGTGCCGGATCTTGTGAACCGCTTTACCGGCGGAAAGGTCAACATTGATGAGGATTTTTCCGAGGACGCGGTGAGGACGGCCAGGAAGATGGCGGCAGGGGAGGAAGAGGAGGAGCTGTGATGTCCAAAGGACCGCGGCATCAAATCAATGATCTGAGGAACGCTTAAAAGGGCCCTTGGAATAGGGACAGGCCCCTTCGCATAGGATAAGATATGGCGGTACAGCCATCACGACAAGTATGGTCGGGGAGGGATTTCTATGAGACGAATTTGGGGCCTGATCCTGTTTTGCGTCGGGGCAGGTATGGCTGTGAAAGTGCTGATCCCCACGTCTCTGGGGCTTTTGATCTTTATCATTGGACTCCTGGTGACTGGGTATCATCTGTTTTGCGGATGTTAGAATCGGGAAAAACGTGCTATCGGCACGTTTTTCCCGATATTTTTTGTGTTTTAAAGTTACTGTTCAGGTAGGTCCGCGCGCTTGCCGCACTGACCGTATGATAAACTGGGCCAGAGAGCAAAAATCCCATCGCCACAAGCGATTTTCATGGATTTTTGCCAGTTGCTGTGAACGCATGTGAACAGTAACGTTTTAAAAGGCAATTTCATTAGAAATCGGTAAAAATCTTGCCTTATGTTATAGCGTATGCTATATTTTACGTGTGGAAGTATAAATGAAAAAATTTGGAAAGGGAAAATTATGAGATTTATAAAAGCAATTGTTATATCTATGGTATTGTCAATACCAATGTCCCTAACAGTGTTTGCGGGAGTATGGAGGACTGGAGAGGGAGTTAATAAGGATAGATGGTGGTACGATAATGGCGACGGTACATATGCGAATAATGGTTGGTATTGGATTGATAATGGTAATGTAGAAAAATGCTACTATTTTGATGAAAATGGATGGCTGCTTACCGCTGCCATAACGCCGGACGGTTATGAAGTTAATGATCATGGCGAGTGGGTGGTAACTCAAACCGCGGACCAGTATTTGGATTATAAAGGTAATTATCAACTAAAAGGCGAGGAGTATATATGGGTTGATAAATACTATATGAAAGACAGCGCTCTTTATATTGAAGGAACTTATTGTGACGGAATTTATAATCCTAATGCGGACTGTGAAGCGGATACAGTTACTTTTGCCGCTATTAAAGAGAATGTTACGGTGATTATTGACGATACTACAAAAATAGCCGAAGTTGGAGAAACTATAGATAATCTCAAAGAACATATTGATACTATGATTTACTATTTTAATAATATCGCGATTTGGTTACAGTTGGATGGAAATCATGTTGTCGAAGTTAAGGGAACATGGCAATACTCATAAAAATCAGTTGATTGTGTAAATTGAGCAGGGAAGGCTTTTCCGCACGCGATCAAGTAGGGGAGGTCTCCCCACCTACTCGCATGCCGGAGCCGCGCGAACGGCCATATTCCTCTCCGCCCCGTGTACATGAAAAAAACTCCAGGGAATATCACCCTGGAGTTTCAAAAATCCTTCCATTAAGCTCTCTCGACCAAGCCGGAACGCAGGCAAGAAGTACATACGTACATCTTTTTGGTTCCGCCGTTCACTTTTACTCTAACAGACTTCACGTTAGCTTTCCACATCTTGTTGGATCTTCTATGTGAATGGCTCACCGCGTTGCCAAAGTGAGCAGCTTTTTCGCAAATTGAACATTTAGCCATGATTTGCACCTCCTTAAAAGCAACTTGGCTCCAGATATACGGAAACCACAACAATATGTATCATAACAGATTGTGCCATATTTTGCAAGAGGAATTTAAAAAATCTTTATAATAGACACAATATCTTGTATGTGGTATACTATTGACAAATATTGCTATTCTGATTCTTATGCGGATGTGAATCGCGGCTGTCAGGCATATCAGGATCATGACTGGACAGAATAGAATTATAATAATAAGAAAAAGACAGGAGGTTTTCGTTCATGAAGGGACGGATCAGTAACAGACTGGGGGAGATCCAGATCAATCCGGAAGTGATCGCCACCTATGCGGGCATTACGGCGGTAGAGTGTTTTGGAATCGTTGGCATGGCGGCTATCAGTATGAAGGACGGACTCGTAAAGCTTTTGAAGAAAGAGAGCCTGACCCATGGGATCAATGTGGAGATCAGGGAGAATCACATCCTGGTGGATTTTCATGTGATCGTGGCCTATGGAATCAGCATCTCGGCGGTCGCGGACAATCTGATCGAGAATGTAAAATATAAAGTGGAAGAGTTCACTGGCATGGAAGTCGATAAGATCAATATCTATGTCGAAGGTGTAAGAGTGATTGATTAAGGAGGATCGACCCGTGGGTATGAATACGATTGACGCAAAAGGCCTTCAGAAGGCGTTTCTGGCAGGGGCCAAGGGCCTTGAAGCCAAAAAAGACTGGATTAATGAGCTGAATGTGTTTCCGGTTCCGGATGGGGATACGGGCACTAATATGACCATGACCATCATGGCGGCGGCCAGGGAGGTGTCAGCCATTGAGGAGCCCACCATGGAGAAGCTGGCCAAAGCCATCTCCTCAGGCTCTCTTCGGGGAGCGAGGGGAAACTCCGGCGTTATCCTCTCACAGCTGTTTCGGGGATTTACCAAGGAGATCAAGACCGTTGACGTGATCACCACCACCACCCTTGCCAACGCGTTTGTCCGCGCCACAGAGACTGCCTATAAGGCAGTGATGAAGCCAAAGGAAGGCACCATCCTGACCGTGGCCAAGGGCATGGCGGATAAGGCGGTGGAGCTGGTGACAGAGACCGAGGATATCATTGAGTTTGCCCAGAAGATCATTGCCCATGGCGATGATGTGCTGAGCCAGACCCCGGAGATGCTTCCTATATTAAAGCAGGCTGGCGTGGTGGACTCTGGCGGACAGGGCCTGATGCAGGTGATGAAGGGATGCCTTGACGGCCTTATGGGCAAGGACGTTGATCTGTCCGTGGAGGCGGAGGCTCCCCATAAGAAGGTTTCCGGCGACGCTCCGGTTATGGAGGAGGCGGACATCCGCTTCGGCTACTGCACAGAGTTTATTATTAACGTGGAGAAGACCTATGGGGACAGGGAAGAGAAGGACTTCAAAACATATCTGGAATCCATCGGTGATTCCATTGTTGTGGTGTCTGACGACGATGTGGTGAAGGTCCACGTCCACACCAACGATCCGGGCCTTGCTATCCAGAAGGCCCTGACATATGGTTCCCTGTCCCGGATGAAGATCGACAATATGCGGGAAGAGCATCAGGAGAGACTGATCATGGACGCGGAGAAGAAAGCCGCTGATCAGAAGGCCCGGAAGGCCCTGGAAGCCCAGGAAGCCTCTGAGGATTCTCAGCCCAACAGCCCTTACGGGTTTATCGCCGTGTCCATCGGGGAGGGCTTTGGGGAGATCTTTAAGGGCATTGGAACCGATTACCTGATTGAGGGCGGCCAGACCATGAACCCCAGCACCGAAGACATGCTCAACGCCATAGATCAGGTCCATGCGGATACCATCTACATTCTGCCCAACAACAGCAACATTATCCTCGCGGCAGAGCAGGCCGCCTCCTTGGCGGAGAACAAGAAGATCGTTGTGGTGCCCTCAAAGACCGTTCCTCAGGGAATCACGGCCATTATCAACTTTGCCCCGGATCTGACACCAGAGGAAAACAAGGCAGCCATGATGGAGGAGATGTCCAGGGTGAAGACCGGGCAGATCACCTATGCGGTGCGCAATACTATGATTGACGACAAGGAGATCAAGGAAGGCGACATCATGGGCCTTGGGGACCATGGCATCCTCTGTGTGGGACATTCTGTGAAAGACACGGCCATGAACACTCTGGCCGCCATGGTAGACGCGGAGTCTGAGCTGATCACCATCTACTACGGAGCCGATATTGCCCAGGAGACAGCCCAGAACCTTCTGGAAACCGCGGCGGCCAAGTATCCTGACTGTGAGATCGAGCTTCACAGCGGAGGCCAGCCCATCTATTACTATCTGATATCAGTGGAGTAAAGAAATACGCGAGATGGATAAGGAAAGATCAATTCGCGACCTGAAGGGGATCGGAGACAAGACGGGAAAGCTGTTTGAAAAGCTTGGCGTCTTTACTGTGGGGGATCTGCTGGAGTACTATCCCAGAGATTATCATACCTACGGCCCTCCGGTTCCCATAGGGGAGCTCAAATTGGATATGGCAGGCGCGGCGGCAGGTATTCTGCGGCAAACGGCATCTGTCCGCAGGTTCCAGAGCACCCAGGTAATTACCGCCTCTTTGCGGGACGAGACCGGGACTCTGCAGCTGACCTGGTTCAACATGCCCTTTCTCAGGAATACCTTGCAGGCCGGCACCTACCATATTTTTTATGGAAAAGTCGTAAAGAAGAATAACCGTCTCACCATGGAGCAGCCGGAGATTTTTAACAGGGAAGGCTACCAGGCCATGATGGAGAACATGCAGCCGGTTTACGGCCAGACAAAAGGGCTGGGAAACAAGGCCATCACAAAGGCCGTGGCCCAGGCCTTAGATGGGCGGCAGATGGAGAAGGAATATCTTCCGGCATATATCCGGAAAAAATACGAGCTGGCAGAGTACAATTATGCCATACAGCACATCCATTTTCCCGAAAACCGTCAGGAGCTGCTCTTTGCCAGAAAACGGCTGGTGTTTGATGAGTTTTTTCTTTTTATCCTGGCTGTCAGGCGGCTGAAGGAGAAGCGGGGCCAGCACCGGGGCCGGTATGTGATGAAAAAGACGCCGCAGGTCCGGGAGCTGGTGGAAAAACTGCCCTATGAACTCACAAACGCTCAGAAGAAAGTATTAAGTGAGGTGGAGTCGGATCTGACAGGGGGACTTGCCATGAACCGCCTGGTCCAGGGAGACGTGGGATCGGGAAAGACCATTATCGCGGTGCTGGCCCTTCTTATGGCGGCTTACAATGGTTTCCAGGGCGCGATCATGGCCCCCACAGAGGTTTTGGCCAGACAGCATTATGAGAGCATGAAGGAGCTTTTTGAGGAATACGGTATTGACAAGGTTCCCGTGCTGGTCACCGGCTCCATGACAGCCAAAGAAAAAAGGATGGCCTATGAAAAGATAAAAAGCCATGAGGCGGACATCATTGTGGGAACCCACGCCCTGATCCAGGACAAGGTGATTTACGACAATCTGGCCCTTGTGATCACTGACGAGCAGCACAGGTTCGGGGTGGGACAGAGGGAGATGCTGGGGAATAAGGGCCAGGAGCCTCATGTGATGGTCATGAGCGCTACTCCCATTCCCCGGACACTGGCCATTATTTTATATGGAGATCTGGACATCTCCGTCATAGACGAGCTGCCGTCAAACCGCCTTCCGGTGAAAAACTGTGTGGTCAATACCGGGTACCGGAAAAACGCCTATCATTTTATCGGGAATCAGATCAAGGAGGGGCGGCAGGCTTATGTGATCTGCCCCATGGTGGAGGCCAGCGAGATGATGGAGGCGGAAAATGTCTTAGATTACACAAAGACCTTGAGATCAGAGCTGCCGGGAGTGGAGATCCAGTATCTCCACGGCAAGATGAAGCCCAAAGAGAAAAACCAGATCATGGAGGACTTTGCCGCGGGAATTATCCAGGTTCTGGTGTCCACCACGGTTGTGGAGGTGGGGGTCAACGTACCAAACGCCACGGTGATGATGATCGAGAATGCGGAGCGGTTCGGCCTGGCCCAGCTTCATCAGCTTAGAGGCCGGGTAGGCCGGGGAAAATATCAGTCCTACTGCGTTATGGTCAACTGCGGGGATCAGGAGGGCACCCAGGAACGGCTGGATATCTTAAACCGCTCCAACGATGGTTTTTACATTGCCTCCGAAGATTTAAAGCTCAGGGGGCCGGGAGACATCTTCGGGCTCCGACAGAGCGGCGACATGGAGTTTAAGCTGGCGGATATCTTTACTGACGCCAATATTTTAAAAAATGTGTCAGAGGAGGTGAACCTTCTGCTGGAGCGGGACAGGGAGCTTGCCATGGAGGAGCATCAGGATTTGAGGCGGCGTCTGAATGAGTACCTGGAGAGGAGCTATGAGAAATTAAATCTCTAAAAAAGAGCGCTGCTAAAAAATGACAGATTACGCAGAACCTTCTAGTGTATTATTTTTCTGTGGGCACATAATAGGAGTGTAGCAATTAACCAACACACAGAAAACAAGGAGGCGTTTTATTATGGCTAGCAAATCTTCAAACACAACTAACGTACCAGAGGCAAGAGAGGCAATGGACAAGTTTAAAATGGAAGTGGCAGGCGAGATCGGAGTACCGTTGACCAACGGCTACAACGGCAACCTGACATCTGCCCAGAATGGTTCTGTGGGCGGCTATATGGTCAAAAAGATGATCGAGGCCCAGGAGAAGCAGATGGCTGGCAAGTAAAAAGCCAATAGAAAAAAAGGGAGGTCCCGGCAGGTCATAAAGACCTGGCGGGATCTCTTTTTTAAGTATTACAGAAAAATATACCAGAAAATCCCTTGTGGATAAAAACGAATCATATTATACTGGTAAACATATACCCTCGTGTCAAAGGATGTGCCAACAGCAAGGCCTTGGGTATAACAGCCAGGAAACGTCTGTCAAGGACAGAGAATAATAAAAACGGAGGAAATTATGAGAGTGATCGCGGGAAGCGCCAGAAGGATCCAGCTAAAGACAGTGGAAGGGCTGGACACCCGGCCCACTACGGACAGGATAAAAGAGACCTTGTTTAACATGATACAGAACCGCCTGGCACAGACCAGCTTTCTGGACTGTTTCGCGGGAAGCGGAGGCATTGGGATCGAGGCCTTGAGCCGCGGAGCCTCACAGGCTGTGTTCATAGAGAGGGAGAGGGATGCCGCAGAGTGCATCCGCCGGAATTTAAAGGCCACCCGTCTGGAGGAGAAAGCTCTTGTCATGACATGCGATGTGCTGGCAGGGCTTGAAAGGCTGGAGGGAAAGGGATACTGTTTTGACACGGTGTTCATGGACCCGCCCTACAATATGGAGTGGGAGAGAAAGGTTTTGGAATATTTAAAGGATTCCCCGCTGATCCATGAGGATACCCTGATCATTGTGGAGGCATCTAAAGAGACCGATTTTTCTTATGTGGAGAATAACGGATTTTATATTGTCAAGAATAAAGAGTACAAGACCAACAAGCATGTGTTTATAGAAAAGGAAGCGAAATAGAGGAGAAGATTATGGCAGTTGCGGTATATCCGGGCAGTTTTGACCCGGTCACCTTAGGACATCAGGATATTATCGAGAGAAGTTCCAAGATCATGGACAAAGTGATCGTGGGGGTTTTGAAGAATAATTCAAAATCTCCGTTGTTTTCTGCCAAAGAACGTGTTAAGATGTTAAAGAGCGTTACAGGGCATATGCCCAATGTTGAGATACTGGCATTTGACGGACTTCTGGTAGATTTTGTGCGGCAATGCCATGCTGACGTGATTGTCAGAGGCCTGCGCGCTATTACGGACTTTGAGTATGAATTGCAGATGTCTCAGACTAACCGGGTGATCTCTCCCGGGGTGGATACTATTTTTTTGACTACGAATTTGAAATATTCATATCTCAGTTCCAGTATTGTGAAAGAGATCGCCATGTATCAGGGAGACATCAGCGCTTTTGTGACTCCCGAGATTGCCCTTAAGGTTCTTGAGAGAGCAGAAGCTGTGAAAAAGGGCGCCCGACTCGCAGAATAATCAAAAGGAGAGAGGGTACATATTATGAGCAGAATTGAACAGTTAATCGGCGAAATTGAAGAATACATCGACAGCTGCAAGTACCAGGCGCTGTCTAACAATACAAAGATCATTGTAAACAAGGAGGAGTTGGAAGAGCTTCTGGTGGAGCTGAGGCTGCGGGTTCCCGATGAGATCAAGCAGTATCAGAAGATCATCAGCAACCAGGATGCCATCTTAAACGAGGCAAGGTATCAGGCGGACAACATGATCCAGGAGGCCACGGCCCAGACCAATGAGCTGGTCAATGAGCATGAGATCATGCAGAGGGCCTACGCCACGGCCAATCAGATCGTGGAGGATGCCAAGATCCAGGCACAGTCTATCATTGACGCGGCTGTAGGCGATGCCAATAATATCCGTCAGGGGGCTATTCTGTATACAGACGATATGCTGCGGAACGTCCAGAACATCATATCCAATACCATGGGAGACGCGCAGGAGAGGCTGGGGTCATTTCTCTCCGCCATGCAGTCCAGCTATGATGTGGTTACTGCCAACCGGAATGAGCTGTCACAGGACATGAACTCCCCTAGCCCGGAAGGAATGATGGGGCCAGAAGCATAAACACTGCCGCGGACATAAGGCCGTGGAGGATTTTCCACAGAAAATATTGCCCCGTTCCAAGGCCGGAGCCGGAGAGCACGCTGTTGGTTTGAAAAAGGCCGCACAGACCTCCGAAGGAGGCGGTCCAGCACAGGGCCATCCCCTGGGGGATTCCGGCCAATGTCCGGGACACTGCCTGGATGCCGGTGGTGATCTCCGTAATACCCAGGAGAAGGGACCGGGCCCAGGGGGGCACGGCCCTGATCTGTCCGATGAATTCCGCCAGGATGGAGAATACCATGATGTATCCCCCTATTTTGACCATGACCTCAAGGCAGTCCATCAGGGACTGGTCAAAGGACAGCCGGTTTTCCTGGAAAAGAGGGTTTCGGGCGGTTCCTTCCGAGACATGGTACACATGGCGGGACAGGAAGGCTATGGGAATCACGGGCAGATACACGGCAATCAGCAGAAGCCCCAGGGGAATGGAGGGGTCCGCGGCTGCCGCCATGTATCCTAAGAGGAACATGGGGCTGGGATGATTGCTGATGGACAGGAGATAGCGGCCCTCAGAGGCGGAGATTCTCCCTTCTTTTACGAATTCCCCGCAGTTTCTGGCCCCCATGGGATAGCCGCAGAGGAGACCGGACACAAGGACATAGCAGCCCCCGTCCGACAGTCTCAGCACAGGTTTCAGCAAAGGGGCCGCGGGGGCGGTGAGGAGGCGGATCCCTCCCAGGGAGACGATCATTTTTGAGCAGATCATGAAGGGGAGCAGGGTTGGAAGCACGGTCTGATACCACAGGACCAGCCCCCTGCTGGCACCTTCAAAGGACAGGGCCGGGTGGGTCAGGAGAAGGAACAGCACAGCCACAGCCAGGATAGGAAAGACGGATTTTTTCATAGTCACCAGAATAGGATGTTTTATACACTATATGAGCAGAGGAGAACCGGATATGCTGGTGCTTTTGCTGATCCTTCTGGCGGCTTTTCAGGTGACAGTCACAGACTATCTGATCACCAATCCGGATTTTTACCAGTTAGACGCCTACACATGGGAGAGCGACGGGTTCAGGGCCATGGAGCTGGGGGAGAGGATCGCGTCGGAACAGGACCTGGACATGGATGTTCTCACCTCTCTGATGATCCAGGAAGAGTACGACTTGAGAGATTTAAAGCCGGATGAACCCTTAAAAGCCAACCCGCTGATCAAAAAGCGGAGGCCGGTGGACTACAATAAGCTTCTTCACGGGTATGAGGCGGTATTTAAGGACCTGCGGTATTTTCCCATACCTGACAGCAGCCGTCCGGACACTCCGGATGTGGCCTATGAGGATGGCTGGCAGGATAAGCGGACCTACGGCGGGGACCGGCGGCACGAGGGCTGCGACATCATGGGCACCAGACGGCAGAGGGGGTATTATCCGGTTGTCAGCATCAGCGACGGCGCGGTTGAAAATGTTGGGTGGCTGGAGCAGGGCGGATGGCGGATCGGGATCCGGACGCCGTCAGGCCTGTATATTTACTATGCTCATCTCTACGGCTACAGCCGGACATGGGAAAAGGGCGACCAGGTGAGAGCGGGAGAGCTGCTGGGTTTTATGGGGGACACCGGATATTCCGCTGTGGAAGGGACGGTTGGGAATTTTGACGTGCATCTCCATGTGGGATTGTATCTGAGGACAGACCACTATGAGGAACTGAGCGTCAACCCCTACTGGGTCCTTAAGTATCTGGAAAAGCGGCGTCTGGTGTACGATTACTGACGAGAAGCCTTTGGAGGTATATTTTGAAGATTCAATTACCGGAAGCGTTCTGCCAGGAGATGAAGTCTCTGCTGGGGGAGGAATACGGACAATATTTAGACAGCTTTGACCAGCCAAGGAATTTCGGCCTGCGGATCAACACTCTTAAGTGGACCCCTGGCCAATGGGAGGAGAGGCTTTTGTGGCCCACAGAGCCGGTGCCGTGGACAGAGAACGGATTTTTTTACAGCGGCCAGGTCCAGCCGTCAAAGGACCCCTATTACTACGCGGGCCTTTATTATCTCCAGGAGCCCAGCGCCATGGCTCCGGGGGCCCTTCTTCCTGTGGAGCCCGGGGATATGGTTCTGGATCTGTGCGCCGCCCCGGGAGGAAAGAGTACGGAGCTGGGAGCCAGGCTGAAGGGCCAGGGGATGCTGGTGGCCAATGATATCAGCAATTCCCGGGCAAAAGGGCTCCTTAAAAACCTGGAGCTTTTCGGCATCGCCAATGCCTGTGTCACCAGTGAGACGCCGGAGAGACTGGCCCAGGTATTTCCCAGGTTTTTTCACAGCATCCTGGTAGATGCCCCCTGCTCAGGGGAGGGGATGTTCCGAAAAGATCCGGATATGATCAAGGACTGGCTGGAGAGAGGGCCAAAGTACTACAGCCGGATTCAGAAGGAGATTCTGGAGCAGGCTGTCAATATGCTTAAGCCCGGAGGCTGTCTTTTGTACTCTACCTGCACCTTTTCCAGGCTGGAGAACGAGGATATGGTCCAGTGGGTTCTGGAGACATTTCCTGACATGGAGGTGGAGCCCCTCCCTGTGTTTACGGGGGCCAGAGGCGGCGCGGGGCTCACCGGCTGCCTGCGGCTCTTTCCCCACAGGGTCCGGGGAGAGGGGCATTTTATGGCTCTGTTCAGGAGGAGAGGCGGCGAAGAAAAAGGAAGCCAGCCTGCCAAAGAGCGGCAGCGGGGGAAAAAAGATGATTTTATTTCCCGGGGGGAATTTGCTGATTTTCTGAGAGACACCCGGATCCCATGGGATCTGTCCCGGATCGTAAAAAAGCAGGATCGGATCTACTATCTTCCGGAGGGATTCTTAGAGGACACAGGGCTTCGGTATCTGCGGACCGGGCTGTTTATGGGAACCATAAAAAATGAAAGATTTGAACCCAGCCAGGCCATGGCCATGGTGCTTAAGGAGGAATTATATGCCAACAGCCTGTCCTTTGACAGGGAGGACCACAGGGTGATCCGCTATCTGAAAGGGGAGACCCTTGTCCTGAAAGAAGGGGAAGGTCCGAGAAAGGGCTGGTGTCTGGTGTGCGTAGATGGCTTTGGACTGGGGTTTGCCAGGGGGAACAATATGACTTTGAAAAATAAATACTATCCGGGCTGGCGGTGGCAGTGATGGGAAAAGCCGCGGAAAACAGGGTCCGGTTGGACAAGATGCTGGCAGACCTGGGGCTTGGGACCAGGAGCCAGATCAAAGACATGGCCAGAAGGGGAAGGATTCAGGTAAACGGCGTAACAGAGAAGAAGGCGGATGTCAAGGTAAACCCGGAGACAGACCAGGTCACTGTGGACAATGCCCTGGTATCTTACGCCAGGTTTGAGTACTATATGTTGAATAAGCCCCAGGGAGTGGTGTCCGCCACAGAGGACCCTGTCCATGATACGGTGTTGGATCTGATCAGGGGGAAGGCAGGAGAACCGGTGAGGAAGGATTTGTTTCCCGCGGGGCGTCTGGATATTGACACAGAGGGGCTTCTCCTGATCACCAATGACGGGGAACTGGCCCACGGCCTTCTGTCTCCAAGGCATCATGTGGACAAAAGATATTTTGCCAGAGTGGAAGGAGAGCTTCCCCCAGATGCCAAGAAGCGGTTTGCCGACGGGATCACTCTCGCGGATGGAACCAGAACCATGCCGGCCAGGCTGGAGGTTCTTTCAGGGGACAATCCCCAGAGCCGGGAAGAGGGAGGCGGCCTGGAGGTCATATTGACCATCCGGGAGGGAAAATTTCATCAGGTGAAGCGGATGTTTGAGGCCGTGGGTTGTGGGGTGAGCTTTTTAAAACGCCTTTCCATGGGAAGCCTTGTGCTGGATGAGAGTCTGGAACCAGGAGCCTACCGGGCCCTTACAGAGGAAGAAGTGGAAGAACTGAAAAAATGGCGGGACACAGGCAGGCGGTCATAAGAGGATCGTCCTGTGAGAAGCTGTGTGGAGGAATCGGGAACAATGGATATAATAAGAGGAAAAAAAGCATTCCTGTTCGACTTAGACGGAACCCTGGTGGATTCCATGTGGATGTGGAAGAGCATTGATATCGAATTTCTGGGAAGATACGGCCATGAATGCCCGCCGGAGCTTCAGCGGGTCATTGAGGGCATGAGCTTCTCCGAAACTGCCCTGTATTTTAAGGAGCGGTTCTGTCTGCCCCTTACCATAGAGGAGATTAAAGGGATCTGGACCGACATGTCCATTGACAAGTACCGGTATGAGGTCCTGCCTAAAAAAGGCGCCAGGGAGATCCTGACATACGCGAGGGATCACGGCATCGGCTGCGGAATCGCCACCAGCAATGGGAGGGAGATGGTGGACGCGGTCCTTGAGTCCTTAAAGCTGGAGCCGTACTTCCAGGTGGTAACCACGGCCTGTGAGGTGAAGGCAGGCAAGCCGGAGCCGGATATTTACTTAAAAGTGGCTGGGGAGCTGGGAGTAAGGCCGGAGGAATGCCTGGTGTTCGAGGATATCCCCGCGGGGATCCTTGCGGGAAAGAGAGCGGGCATGGCTGTGTGCGCGGTGGATGACCCGTTTTCCAGACACATGGAGGAGGAGAAGCGGGGCCTTGCGGATTATTTTATTCAGGATTATTTTGAGATTCTGGGCGGACAGACAAGGGAGGCCATATGAAGCCGGATTTTTTGCCCATTAGCCGGGCGGACATGAGCGTCAGAGGCTGGAACCAGTGCGATTTCGTGTATGTGTGCGGGGATGCCTATGTGGACCACCCATCCTTCGGACACGCCATTATATCCAGGGTGCTGGAGGCCCACGGCTATAAGGTGGGGATCATCCCCCAGCCGGACTGGAAGGATAAAAAGAGCGTCACAGCGCTCGGGAAGCCCAGGCTGGGATTTCTCGTCTCCGCGGGCAACATGGATTCCATGGTAAACCACTATTCTGTGTCAAAGAAGAGAAGGCAGGAGGATTCCTACACCCCGGGAGGGGTTATGGGAAAACGGCCCGACTATGCCGCGGTGGTGTACTGCAACCTCATCCGGTCTGTGTACAAGGACAGCCCCATTATCCTGGGGGGCATTGAGGCCAGCCTGAGGCGTCTGGCCCACTATGATTACTGGTCTGACAGGATGAAGCGGTCCATCCTTCTGGACTCCCAGGCGGATCTGATCTCCTACGGCATGGGAGAGCGGTCTGTGGTGGAGATCGCGGAGGCTTTAGACAGCGGTATTGATGTGAAGGATATTACGTTCATTGACGGGACCGTATACAAGGCGAGAAGTTTGGAGTCCGTGTATGACTATGAGCTGCTGCCGGATTACCGGGAACTTCTGAGGGATAAGAAGGAATACGCCAGAAGCTTTTATGTCCAGTACAGCAATACAGACCCCTTTACGGGAAAGCGTCTGGCAGAGCCCTACGACGGGCAGGTGTATGTGGTCCAGAATCCTCCGTCCAGGCCTCTGACTCAGGAGGAGATGGATGAGATCTATGATCTGCCTTATATGAGAAATTACCATCCATGCTACGAGGAGCTGGGAGGGATTCCGGCTATCCGGGAGATTAAGTTCAGTCTCATCAGCAACCGGGGGTGCTTTGGCGCATGCGGCTTCTGCGCTCTTACCTTCCACCAGGGAAGGATCATCCAGGCCAGGAGCCATGAGTCTCTCATCCGGGAGGCCAGGCTTCTGACAGAGGAGCCGGATTTCAAAGGATATATCCACGATGTGGGAGGCCCCACGGCGGATTTCCGCTATCCGGCCTGTGAGAAACAGATGACCAAGGGGGCCTGCAAAAACCGCCAGTGTCTGTTTCCGGAGCCGTGCGAAAACTTAAGGGCAGATCACGGCGACTATATTGAACTGCTCAGGAAGCTCCGGTCATTGCCCAAAGTGAAAAAAGTGTTTATCCGGTCCGGGATCCGGTTTGACTATGTGCTGGCGGACAGGAAGCGGACCTTTTTAAGGGAACTGTGCGAACACCATGTCAGCGGTCAGCTGAAGGTAGCTCCGGAGCATGTGGCGGACCCGGTGTTAAAGCGCATGGGGAAGCCCCAAAACCAGGTTTACAGGCAGTTTGTAAAGGAGTACAATGAGATGAACCAGAGGCTTGGCAAGAAGCAGTACCTGGTACCCTACCTGATGTCCTCCCACCCAGGGTCAACCTTGAAGGAGGCGGTGGAGCTGGCGGAGTATCTCCGGGATCTGGGATACATGCCGGAACAGGTTCAGGATTTTTATCCAACCCCCTCCACCATCTCCACCTGCATGTATTACACCGGCTATGACTGCCGGACCATGGAGAAGGTGTATGTTCCCACCAATCCCCACGAGAAAGCCATGCAGAGGGCATTGATCCAGTACCGGAACCCGAAAAACTATGACCTGGTCATGGAGGCCTTAAAGCTCGCGGGCCGGACGGATCTCATCGGATTTGATAAAAAATGTCTCATCCGCCCAAAAGACGGGAATCCTTATGGGAGACACACCCGGGGCGGGGACGCGGGCGGAAAAGGGAAAAATACCCCAAAGCCCAGGCCCAAAAAGACCATCCGCAATGTGCATAAGAAGAAGGGAACGTAAACAGGTCATTGTCTGAAATTGGAAGAAAGATGGAGGGAAACATGAAGATCGCGGTGATAACAGGAGCATCCTCCGGCATGGGAAGAGAGGCGGCGGTCCAGATCGGGAACCGTTTTGGAGGACTTGATGAGATTTGGCTGATCGCCAGAAGGGAAGAACGGCTAATGGAGCTGGAGGGGCGTCTGCCGACAAAGGTCCGGTGCTTTGCCATGGATATTACGGTTCCCAGGGAACTGGACCAGCTTGGGGAAGCTCTTAAAAAGGAGAGCCCGGATGTAAAGATCCTGGTAAATGCCGCCGGGTTTGGCAGGATCGGAAAGGTGGGGGAGGTGGATCTGGAGACCGAGCAGGCCATGGTCCGGTTAAACTGTGAGGCTCTGTGCGCCATGACCCATGTGGTGCTGCCCTATATGAGCCCCAACAGCCGGATCCTCCAGTTTGCCTCGTCGGCCGCCTTTCTGCCGCAGCCCAAGTTTGCCATCTACGCGGCCACCAAATCCTTTGTGTTAAGCTATTCCAGGGCATTGGGGGCTGAGCTGAGAGGCAGAAAGATCTATGTGACAGCCGTGTGCCCGGGGCCGGTGGATACGGAGTTTTTTGATATCGCGGAGACCACGGACCAGATACCGCTGTACAAACGCCTGGTCATGGCCAATCCCCGCGGGGTGGTAAAAAAGGCCATCAAGGACAGCTGTATGGGAAGGCCGGTGTCAGTCTACGGTCTGACCATGAATGGATTTCGGGTACTGTGCAAGATGGTTCCTCATGACATACTGCTTTCTATTTTGAGAACACTCTCAGATTTCCATGGATGACAGCTCTATGGAAGAGGATAGAACCCGACGGCTGATATCCCCCGTCAAAGCGGGGGCTGGTCCGCGAAAGGAGAAAAACAGATGAGTGGGAAAAGGGAAAAGGGACAATACGGGTACCGGGACTACCATAAGAAGATTCAGCTTGCCAAGGTGATTTTTGGAGCCGCCATGATCCTGGTCCAGGCCGGGGCCAGAAGT
Organism: uncultured Lachnospiraceae bacterium; assembly: GCA_910588865.1. GTDB lineage: Bacteria > Bacillota > Clostridia > Lachnospirales > Lachnospiraceae > UBA3402. Next base: position 88,308 of record CAJUSJ010000002.1, on the reverse strand, counting down.
TTTACGGACAATGAGGCGGCGAAAAATATTCTGACGGTCATGGCCATATTGTCGGTGCTTCCCACAGCCAACATGGCCTCCCCCCTTCTGGCTTCCTGGAAGTACAAAACCCCTGACAGGGATTTCTATGACAGGGTAAGGATTTTTGAAGACAGAGGGCTGGTCCTTTACGACCTGATCGTCACATCAAAGGATCAGATCCTGGCCGTGGACGCGGCGGTGGTCCACCCAAAGGGAGTGTTTGTCTTCTTAAGACAGGACAAGGCTGACGTCCAGAAGGCGGAAAAGTTTTTAAACGATACCTTCCAGGCTTACCGGCTGGATCCTAATGTAAAGGTGATCCAGGATGAGAAAGGGTTTTTAAAGAGGATTCAGGGCTTAAAGCCTGCCGACGGGCTGGAGGATGACGGAAGCATGGAGTATGGGGCAGGTGTTCTCAAAAGCTTGTCCATGTAGTTTTGGCCGGGAGGATTTTACATGAGGGAGATCAGGGTCACAGAAAATGAAGCGGGGCAGCGTCTGGACAAGCTACTGGGAAAATACCTGAACCTGGCAGGGAGGGGCTTCATCTACAAGATGCTGCGGAAGAAAAATATCACTCTCAACGGGAAGAAGTGCGACGGCTCAGAGAAACTGGCTGTGGGGGATCAGGTCAAGCTGTTCCTATCAGACGAGACCGTGGAGAAATTTTCCCAGGTGAGAGTGGGAAAGGTGAAGAGGACCAGCCTGGATATCCTCTATGAGGACAGCCATATCCTTCTGATCAACAAGCCGGCGGGCATGCTGTCCCAGAAGGCGAAAGCGGAGGATGAGTCCCTGGTAGAGTATGTGACAGCCTATCTTTTGGACAAAGGGGAGCTGACAGAAGAGGGCTTAAAGACCTTCCGCCCCTCTGTGTGCAACCGCCTGGACCGCAACACCAGCGGCCTTGTGGCGGCGGGGAAGTCCCTGGCGGGGCTGCGGATCATGGCTGAGGCCTTCAAGGACAGAAGCCTCCACAAGTATTATTACTGTGTGGTAAAAGGAAGTGTGAAGGGAAGGCAGACGGTCAGGGGATTTCTTTTAAAAGACCAGGAGACCAATCAGGTGACCGTGTGTCAGAATGAGACGGAGGGCAGCGCTCCCATTGTGACGGTGTACGAGCCTGTCTCAGAATCCGGGGGCTACACCCTTCTGGAGGTGGAGCTGGTCACAGGACGGACCCACCAGATCCGGGCTCACTTAGCCTCAGTGGGGCACCCCCTGGTGGGGGATGTGAAATACGGGGACCCGGAGATTAACCAGGAGGCAAAAAGAAGGTTTGGCATCCGCCGTCAGATGCTCCATTCCCATAAGATCGTATTTTCCAGGCTTCCAGAACCATTGGGATACCTGGCGGGAAGGAGCTTTAGGGCTCCTCTTCCAGAAGAGTTTGGCAGGATCTGTCCAGGATGGACGGGGAGAGAATTATGAAATATGATAAGCTTCTGACAGCGGCGGAGAAGATCCATGTCGCTTTTCTCAGGATCCTGACAGTTCTTTTGACCCTTACCATGTGGCTCATGGCGGCGGAAGGGATTTTTACCGGATACCGGTGGATCCGGTATGGGGCCAGTCTTTTCGGGATTGTTCTTCTTGTGGTGTTTAGTCTTTTGTATGCGGGGTTTCAGTGCCTGCTGGTGTGGCTCAGCATCCTGTGCAGGCGGCTGCGGATCGCCAAAAGAGTTGTGGTGTGGACCTTTATGTGGATCCCTGTGGTGAATTTTGGGCTGGCTCTCTATGTAAGAGGGCTGGCCAGGCAGGAGATCGACCATACCCTGTATAAGATTAATCTGGACAATGTCAGGGCAGAGGCCGGGATCTGCGGCACCGCCTATCCTCTTTTGATGGTCCACGGAGTGGGATTTCGGGATTTCCGTTACTTTAATTACTGGGGCAGGATTCCCAGGGAACTGGCCCGCAACGGGGCAAAGGTTTATTACGGCCACCAGGAGGCCTGGGGGACCGTGGAATCCAACGCCCAGGTCTTAAAGGAGAAGATTTGGGAGATCCAGAGGGAGACTGGCTGCGGGAAGGTGAATATTATCGCTCACTCCAAGGGAGGGCTGGATAGCAGGTACCTGATCAGCGCCCTGGATATGGCGGAGGCTGTGGCGTCCCTGACTACCATAAACACCCCCCACCAGGGCTCCATGCTGGTGGATCTTTTAAAGGGGCTTCCTGATGGCTTTTACCGCATGGTGTGCCGCTGGATCGACCAGTATTTCGGCAGGCTGGGGGATCAGTGTCCGGATGCCTACAGGGCCAGCTATCAGCTGTCCGCGGCATATGCCCGGGAGTTTAATCAGAATTTTCCCGATGTTGCGGGAGTGTACTATCAAAGCTACGGCAGCATCATGAAGTCCGGCTTTGGCAGCAAGCTCCTTTGCGTCCCTTATTGGGTGCTGAAGCTGGTAGATGGCCCCAATGACGGCCTGGTGACAGACCGGTCCGCGGTGTGGACCAACTTTAAAGGGGTCCTGACCAGCTCAGGGCTTCGGGGGATTTCCCACGGGGACATGATCGATCTGACCAGGGAGGACTACCAGGGCTTTGACGTGCTGGAATTTTACGTGAAACTGGTGGAAGAATTAAAGCAAATGGGGTTTTAAGGAGGAGAACCGGCATATGGGAACCTGGAACAGCCGGGGCCTTAGAGGCTCCACGTTGGAGGACATGATCAATCACAGCAATGAGGTATACAGGGAGAGAAAGCTGGCGCTGATCCAGAAGGTGCCGACCCCCATCACCCCCATTACCATCGACAAGGAGACCAGGCACATCACCCTGGCATATTTTGACCAGAAGAGCACGGTGGATTACATAGGAGCGGTCCAGGGGATCCCGGTATGCTTTGACGCCAAGGAGTGCGCCGTATCCACCTTTCCCCTCCACAATGTCCATGAGCACCAGGTGCGGTTCATGGAGGAGTTTGAGGAACAGGGGGGGATCGCGTTTATTGTGCTCCACTGGACGGGAATGGATGAGATCTACTATATCCCCTTTGACCATCTTCTGGGGTTCTGGAACCGGATGCGGTCCGGCGGGAGAAAAAGCTTTACCTACCAGGAGATTGACAAGACGTGGCGAATCGGAAGACAGAGGGATGTGCTGGTCCACTACCTGGCCATGATACAGAAAGATTTGGAGAGGAGACCGTCATGATCACCAGTGAGATCATCAACAGGGCCATCGATTATATACTGATCCACGGGGAGGAGAAAATAACCTTGGACGATGTGGCCAGGCACTGTCATTTTTCCAAATTTTATTTTTCACGGCTTTTTAAGGCCCAGACAGGGGAGAGCGTCTGCGGATTTATCAGGAGGATCCGGCTGGAGCAGAGCGCCTTGCGGTTAAAAGTGGAGAGGGAGAGGCCCATAACCGACATCAGCGCTGACTATGGGTACAGCTCCTCCAACTATAGTTCAGCATTCAAGCTCCACTATCACACCACGCCGGTGAAATTCAGAAAAAACAGTTACCAGCGGTCCATGGAGCACCCTTTTTTTCATGACGAGAGCTGGCATATGGAGAGCTTTGAGGAGTGCCGGGGAAAGATTACCATAAAAACAGTGCCGGATTACCCTGTGATCTATGAGAGGAGGTTCGGCAGCTATGAGAATCTCAGTGCTGACTGGAACCGGTTCCTGGAAGCCTATGGGAATTATCTGAAGCCGGACACGGTCTTTTTAGAGAGAACCTACGACGATCCGGCTGTGACAGAGGCGAAAAACTGTCTCTATGACATCTGCATGACCGTGGAGGAGGATTGTCCCTTAGAGAATACCACGGTCATACAGGGCGGAAAATGTGCGGTATACCATTTTAAAGACCATGCCCGGCATATCTATGGGACGTACCAGACCCTGCTTCTGGTGTGGCTGCCCAAAACCGGCTATGAGCTGGACCAATCCAGAAGCCTGTTTGACGTATATTACCAGGTAGACACAGACACCATGTATATGGAGCTTGATATCTGCCTGCCGGTGAGATAAGAGCCTAACAGGGCAAGAATTCAGAAGTATATAAATGGATCCCTTCTTATAATGAGACCACAATCATTTCATTATGAGGAGGGATTTTTATGAATGTACAAGAGATCAAAAACAATCCGGCAAGGGAGATTCTTAAGTTTTCCATCCCAGCTATTATCTCCATGGTGCTGACCGCTCTCATCACGGTTGCCGACGGCTTCTTTATGGGAAATTATATAGGCAAAGAGGGGATTGCCGCGGTGAACTTAGGGCTGCCTGTTGTCTACCTGTATCTGGGGGTTGGGCTCATGGTGTCCATCGGAGGCGTGGCCATGGCGGGGATGGCCCTGGGCTCCGGCGACCGGACGGCCTGCAATCAGATCTTCCGCCAGACCATCGCTACCACAGCGGTTTTTTCCTTGTCAATAAGCGTTGTGGTCATGTTCTGTTTCCGGCCCATGCTGTCAATTGTAAGGGCTGAGGGGCAGGTGGCAGAATATTTTCAGGAATATTACCGGATCATGATCTTGGAGCTTCCTGTGATGGTAATCAATTCTTCTTTCGGGATGTTCATCAGAGGTGAAGGAGAACCCCGCTTCTATATGAAGGTGACGGTGCTCAATGTGCTGCTGAACATTGTCCTGGATTATGTGTTCGCGGCACATCTGGGGCTGGGGGCAGCGGGGATCGCCTGGGCGTCCCTTGTTTCAGCCCTGGCGTCTTTGGGATGTATCTTATTCTTTTTTTGGAAAAGGGCAAGGATCTATGGTCTGGGAGGTTTTCACTTTTCCCTGGAGATCTGTGTCAGGGGAATCTTAAACGGCAGTTCCGAGTTTATCGGGGAGATGTCCACAGGGATCGCCATGTTCGCCTACAATTTTGTGATCATGAGAAGGTTTGGGACAGAAGGGGTCGCGGCCTTCACCATTGTGGGATATGTGTCCTATTTGTTCAGCATGGTCATTGTGGGATTCGGCCAGGGCTCAAGCCCCCTTATCAGTTTCTGCTATGGTGCCCAGGAGAGGGGAGCGGCCTCGGATATCAGGAGGAGAACATGCGGGTATGTCCTGGCCGGGGCGGCAGTGGTATTCACGGCAATGGCAGGGCTTGGGGGCTGGTACAGCGGCCTTTTTGTCCAGAATGAAATCGTCAGGTCCATGGTGAAGTCGGGGATGGCCATCTTCATGGTTTCTTTCTTCTTCTCCGGGATAAACTCCATCGCTTCTTTTTATTTTACAGCCACCGGAAGAGCCTTTGAGTCAGCGGTCATCTCCTTTTCCAGGGGTCTGGTGATCCTTCTGATCTGCGTCTTTGTTCTGCCTGCCCTTTTTGGGATGACGGGGGTGTGGCTGGCGGCTCCGGTGACAGAGGCCGTCACTCTGGGGATCACAGGCTTCTTTCTGAAAAGAGAGGGAAACAGGCTGTAAAAAAAGTACCCAAAAACGGAAAAACGCGGTATAATGATATGTGAAATAAAAAAATATGGATCAGGGAGGAACTTGACTTATGGCATGGTATGATGAAGCCGTGTTCTATCACATTTATCCCCTTGGGCTTACGGGGGCGCCCAAAACCAATTCCTATGGAGAACCAGAGCACAGGCTGAACACGCTTGTTCCATGGATCAGCCACATTAAGGAGATCGGATGTACCGCTCTTTATATTGGCCCTTTGTTTGAGTCAGTGGGCCATGGCTATGAGACTACGGATTACAAAAAGCTGGACAGCCGTCTGGGAACCAATGAGGATCTGACAGCTTTTGTGGAAGAGTGCCACAGACAGGGGATCCGGGTGATACTGGATGGCGTGTTCAATCATACTGGAAGAGATTTTTTCGCTTTTCAGGATATCAAGAAAAACAGGGAATCGTCCCGGTACAAGGATTGGTACTGCCATGTGAATTTCTGGGGAAATAACGAATACAACGATGGATTTTCCTATGAGAACTGGGGAGGCTATGATCTTCTTGTAAAGCTGAACCAGAACAATCCGGAGGTCCGGGATTATATTTGCGACGTGATCCGATTCTGGTCCCGGGAATTTAAGATCGACGGTATCCGTCTGGACGCTGCCGATGTGCTGGACTTCGGATACATGCAGGCGCTGAGGCAGACAGCAAATGAGATCGGACCGGACTTCTGGCTTATGGGAGAGGTGATCCACGGGGACTACACCCGGTGGGTCAATGAGGGAACCCTCCATTCCGTTACCAACTATCATCTCCATAAGGCTCTCTATTCCGGCCACAATGACCACAACTATTTTGAGATCGCCCACACGGTAAAACGGCTCTACGGGATGGGCGGCAACCGTCCGGATGGGCTGAAGCTGTACAATTTCGTGGATAATCACGATGTGGAGAGGATCTACACAAAACTGACCAACAAGGAACATTTTGTGCCTGTTCACATCCTCATGTACACTCTTCCGGGAGTGCCCTCTGTCTACTATGGCTCTGAGTTCGGGATTGAGGGGAAGAAGGAGAAGTATTCCGACGCTTCCTTAAGACCAGCTCTGAGTCTTGAGGACTATAAGGATGCCTTAAAGGACAATGCCCGCACCAGGCTGATCAGCAGGCTTGGAAAGACCCGCCAGAAGGTGAAGGCCCTGTCCTACGGGGATTACAAGGAGCTGGTGCTGACAAACCGCCAGTACGCCTTTGCCAGGAACTGTGACGGGGGATCCGTTGTGGTGGCGGTAAATAACGATGACAGCAACGCGAACTTAAGCCTTCCGGTCAGCGGCTCATCCCAGTACCAGGATATGCTTTCAGGAGAGAAGGTATCAGCGGCAGACGGGCGGATCCAGGTATGTGTGAAGGCCAACAGCGGCGGTATCTGGGTTCCCGTGAGCGGGGACGAGGAGGAGACGGTCAAAGAGACGGTGATTCCGGAAAGGACAGGGAAGACCGCGGGTGAGACCGAGAAAAAGGAGGCACCAGATCACATCCAGGACAACCTGACAGAGAAGACCGCGGACAGCCAGAAGACCGCGGATAGCCAGAAGACCGCGGGCAGCCAGAAGACCGCCGCGGAGCCGCCCAAGGCATTGGAGAAAGACGAATCCAGGGAAGAGGAGTCTGCCAAAAAAGAAGACAAGCCCAATACAGAGACAAAAAAACAGGAGCCAGAGGCCAAAAAGGAGGATTCGCCCGGCAAGACTCAGGTGACCCAGGCCCCCAAGGTTTCTGAGAACAGAAAGAAGACCTACGAGGAGATGGATATCCAGGAATTGCAGCAGGCTATCCTGGACCGCATGGCTAAGAACGGTCCCATAACCGACCGCATGCGCCAGGACGTCATGGAGAATGTGTATCACGATTCCCTGGTGAACTGGATCAAGAGTTTCCGATAGGACAGCAGCTGACCGGAGGATGCCATGACTTTTTACGAGATGATCAATGATCTTTCACTTGCCCTGAGGCGGGAGAAGCTGGTGATCTTTGTGGGTGCCGGAGTTTCGAAAAATTCCGGCCTTCCCACCTGGGGACAGATGGTCCAGGTCTTTGGAGAGAAGATCGGCTACCCTATGGAAGGCCGTCTGGCCACGGATGAATACATCCGGATCCCTCAATACTATTATTGTCTCGACGAAAGTGACGGACATTCCGACTATTATTCCCTGATCGAATCCATGATCCCTGAGGGGATAAAGCCCAATATCCTGAACCGGCTGATCGCTTCTATCCGCCCCAAGCATATCGTTACCACTAATTTTGACACCCTGATGGACCAGGTGGCTGACGGCTATCAGATCATCAAGGAGGACCGGGATCTTTTGCGGGGAATATCCGCCCATTACCTTTTAAAGCTTCACGGCGATATCCGCCAGCCGAAGAAACTGGTGTTCAAGGAGGATGACTATCTGCACTACTCGGAGACACACCGGCTTATGGAGACATTTTTAAAGTATCTTCTTATCGGACATGTGTTTTTGTTTGTGGGATATTCCCTCAATGATTACAATTTAAAGACCTTTGTCAGCTGGATCGACTTTATCGCTGACGAGATGCAGGTGAAAAGGGAGATGCACCGCAACTATTTTCTCTCCAGCAGCCTCCACGCGGGGAAGGACTATCTGAAAAAATATTACGAGGGAAAGGGGATGGAGGTCATCGACCTCCATCAGCTTCCGCCGGAGATTCAAGTCCACGCCCAGTCTGTGGAACTGGCCCATGACTTAGGGCGCAGGACCTACGCGGTGCTGGAGCTGCTGTCGAGGTGAGTTCTTAAAGCGGAAAGGGAACCTGGATGTTTGAATGCCGTCCTTGTATTTTCCAATAGATTGGAGAATACGCAGATGGCATTTTTGCCTTTTCCCTTTATACGCAAGCGTTATTGAACTGTTGAAGCTGGAGTTTATGGAAAAGGAAGGTAGGAATTTATCAGCATCTGTGGTAGAATATAAAAAGCTTTAACAGAGGGGAGGAAAAGAATGTGAAAAAGAAAATCCTGTGGATTTTGTGTCCCCTTCTCGCGTCTGTCTGCCTCGGGGCGTGCGAGGGTCCGGAAGTCTCAGAGACAGAGGTGTCGTCGGAGTCCGCGGATCATATTGTTCCAGGCCATACACAAGAGACTGGTACAGAAGAGGGAGGGACGATGAAGCCGGCTCCAGAGACTTTCCCGGCAGAAAGGGAGGGGAAGGAGGACATGCCCGTTGTCCTGTCCCTGGTCAGTGATTCTCAGTACGACCATGTGTGGGAGGACGGAAGGAGGCTGTGTTATGTCAGCTATTCCCGGGTCCGTCTGGATGATCAGGAGGAGGATTCCGGGACAGGAGCAAAGGCCTTTCCTCAACTGGCCAGGGCCCTGGAAGAGATAAATGTCCAGGTGGCGGATGATGCCAGGGAATCCTTAGAGAGGCTGGAGGTTCAGGCCAGAGGCCTGGCGGCGGATGGCTTTTCCGGGGAATTGTCTTGGGAAAACCAGTCATGGGTGGTCAGGGCGGACAGCCAGGTAACCAGTGTTCTGGGAGAGGGTTCCACCTACCTTGGAGGAGCTCACGGAATGTACTGGTACGGAGCTATTACCTTTGACTCTCAGACCGGCCGGAAACTGGAACTTGAGGAGGTGGTCACGGACCCCAACCGTCTGGCGGAGCTGGCGGCAGAACGTCTGGGAGAAAAATATCCGGATGTGGAGTTTTTCGAATCCGTCACAGACGTGGTGACAGAGGAAGCGGAGAAGGGAGATCTCACATGGACAGCGGGGTATGAAGGAATCACCCTCTATTTTGATCCTTATGAGCTGGCTCCCTATAGTTACGGAGCGCTGACAGTTACCATCCTCTATGAGGAGCAGCCCGGGCTGTTTTCCGAGAAGATCCGCCAGGTGCCGGACTCCTGGGCGGTTCCGCTGGCCCCTGGCCTGGAATTTGATCTTGGACAGGATAAATCCCTGGATACGGTAAGGGTCAGCGGAGTGTCTGGGCTGGGCTCAGGCTACGAAAAGCTCAGGGTCTTGGTAAATGGACAGGAGAGCTTGACAGACATGTGGTTCTACAGCTATACTCCCTATGTGGTCCGCGCGGCTGGCCTGGACACAGAGCTTTTGGTGGCGGAGACCACAAGCGACAATGACTATGAGGTTATCTGGGTGTATGAACTGGACCCGGCAAGAGAGGGCTTCTATACCCCCTGGCAATTTTCGGGGACAGGATTTTTTAGCTATTACAGGGAAAAAGACGACGGCGATATAGAATACGGAACCCATGTATTTACGAATCCCGAACATTTTCACCTGCGGGCTCATATGGACCTTTTGAGCACCTATTACGGGCACAGATGGTATGGGATTGGAGAGACGGCTTCCAGGGCAGAGGGATATCTGGTGCCGGAACAGTCCTGGTATGATGTGGACCGGGGAGATAATCCCCTGACCCTTCTGGTTCCTCTGGACATGGAGCTGGAGGACACAAGAGAGCTCCGGGAGTTCCCGGCAGGGACAAAGCTGTGGATCGTTCGGGTAGAGGGAAACTATGTAGGCTTTGTCACAGAAGATGGAACCCGCTGCCAGGTCTATGTTGAGCCAGGCTGGCCAGAGAGAGTGAGAGGGAAAGAAGATATGGAGGCAGGGGATATTTTTGACGGCATGATGTTTGCCGGCTGATATCTCCAGGTAAAACAGGGGTCGCGAAAGCCCAGAAGGTTTAGAGAAGAAAGGAGCAGACGACATGAGGATAGCGGTTACCTATGAAAGCGGTAAAGTATTTCAGCATTTTGGACACACAGAGCGATTTAAGATCTATGACATTGAGGAGGGAAAGATCATGGGAGAGCAGGTGGTGGATACCAACGGCAGCGGTCATGGGGCTTTGGCAGGATTTCTCGCGGATCTTAAGGTAGATTCCCTGATCTGCGGCGGCATCGGCGGAGGAGCCCAGATGGCCCTGGCCCAGGCGGGGATCCGGCTATACGGCGGTGTCAGCGGTGAGGCCGATGAGGCGGTGAAGGCCTTCCTGGCGGATCGTCTTGATTACGATCCGGATATCCGATGCGACCACCATGGACACGGTCATGACCACAGCTGTGGGAATCATGGACAGGACGGACAGTGCGGCCATCACCAGCCGGGCTCACACTGTGGCCACAATTGCCATTAATTTAAAAGGAAGAGGAGAGGGATCGGGGCAGAAAGGTGAATTGCCCCGATTCCTGTTTTTGAGGAGGATACAAAACAAATATGAGACCATTAATCTTACTGACCACAGGCCTGGCAACTGTCAGGGGGATGGAGCAGCGTCAGCTGTTCCAGAATTACGGGGATGCTGTCTACCAGGCAGGGGGACAGCCGGTGTTGGCTCTTGGGATGGATGAAGAGCTGGCGGACAGGGCAGACGGCCTGTTTCTCACAGGCGGAGTGGATATTGAGCCGGGCCTCTACGGAGAGCGGCGGCAGGAGTGGTGCGGCCAGGCGGACCCGGTCAGGGACCGGGAGGAGCTTAAGCTGTTTTCTCTGTTTATGGAAAGAAGAAAGCCTGTGTTTGGCGTGTGCAGGGGCCTTCAGCTGATCAACACCGCTCTGGGCGGAACCCTGTGGCAGGACCAGAAGCGGGAGAGGGGCATTGACGGCCATGAGGACGGCAAGGTCCACCAGGTGTGCCTGGAAAAGGATTCTGTGTTAAACCGTCTGTTCGGAGAGGAGATTCTGGTCAACAGCTATCACCACCAGTCTGTGAAAAAACTGGGGGACGGTCTTAGGATCACCGCTGCTTCCGGCCAGATCCCGGAGGCTTTTGAGCACGTATCCCTTCCCATCCTGGCTGTGCAGTGGCACCCGGAGAGGATGACCGGAAAAGACCGGGTGACGGAAAAAGGGCCGGATATGGGGCCGTTATTTGCATGGTTTGTGGAGAAAAGCGGCAGATTAATTTAGAATTTATGAAATAAACAAAAAGTCCGGCAAGCCGGACTTTTCTTTCCTAAAAATAGGGAGGGCCGGCAGACGGGGGGACATCTGCCGGCTAGAGTATGAAAAAGTTTTGAAAAAGGTGTATCACCTGTTTACAAAAACAAGTATATCGGATAAATATGACTAAAGTTTGATCGAAATATGAATAATTTGTGAACAATGAAAAAAATTTTCTCCATTTAAAGCAGCACAGTCAACCCCGCTTCTTTCTGGAATACTCCCTGTAGATCCTTAATGTGCTGGAGCGCGTCAATACGTTCAAAATTTTTGTGATAAATCATCTGGAGCGGTAAAGAGGGAGGTCATAGAGTCCGCCAATGGGTATCAGCCCCACAGGCTTAAAAAATGAGCTGCCGCCAAAGATCAACAGCGGTCAGCTCATTTTTTAATGGTCAGTCCAGATTTTTCTTGTCATATCGGTTCACAAGGCGGATGACGCCGCAGCCGATCTTTTCTCCGGAATTGCCGGAAGGCTGGGAGTGGAAATCGTCAGCCGCCTGATGGATGACAACGGATCTTCCAAGGATCTGTGGGATGGTAAAGCGCTTGTCGAAGAAAGAGATCCAGGAATACCCCTGGTTGGCGAACAGGGGAAGCAGGTCCCCGGCGTGGTCAGGATGAGATGCGCCGTAGGGGTTAAAATGCTGCCCTGTGTTCTGGAAATCATTTCCGCAGTCCCCGTTTTCATGAATATGCATGCCGTAAAAGTCAGAGGCACCCCTCTGAAGCCTGTCAGGCAGTCCGAACAGCTCCGCCTCAATGAGAGTACCGCCATAGGGGGTCTCGTAAAATTTCACCAGACCGCTTAAGGACGGGGCTTTGGTGCCGCCTGTGACCCAGGCCATGGCAAGTGGTTCGTTGTCTTCCAGGATTTCCGCGAAAATGTCTCCTGGAGTTTTTTGTCTGTCAGCCATATAAAATCCCTCCTTTGGTGTAGAATATGGAAAGAGTTAAGCTGTGGTGTGCCATGTTAAGGAAATATTTAGTAGAAATTTTTCCAAAGGGGTGGTAAACTATCCCCATAGGCCCTGCCAGCCAGGGAAAAACCCACAACAATTTCAGGAGGAAACAAAATAACCATGGAAAATAATAAGAAAAAGATTATACTGACCGGCGACCGTCCCACTGGGCGGCTCCATGTAGGCCACTATGTGGGTTCTTTAAAGCGGCGAGTAGAACTTCAGGAGTCCGGCGGTTTTGATCAGATCTTTATTATGATAGCGGATGCCCAGGCTCTCACGGACAATGCTGACAATCCGGAGAAGGTAAGGCAGAACATCATTGAAGTGGCTCTCGACTACCTTTCCTGCGGCCTGGATCCAGAGAAATCCACCTTGTTCATCCAGTCTCAGGTTCCGGAATTGACGGAGCTGACTTTCTATTATATGAATCTGGTGACCGTGTCCAGGCTTCAGAGAAACCCCACGGTGAAGAATGAGATCAAGATGCGCAATTTTGAGGCCAGCATTCCGGTGGGATTTTTTGCCTATCCCATCAGCCAGGCGTCAGATATTACCGCCTTTAAGGCCACCACTGTGCCGGTAGGGGAGGACCAGCTTCCCATGATTGAGCAGACAAGGGAGATCGTAAGGAGCTTTAACCACATCTACGGGGAAGTCCTTGTGGAGCCTGATGGGCTTTTGCCGGACAACAAGGCGTGTCTGCGCCTTCCCGGAATTGACGGCAAGGCCAAGATGAGCAAGTCTTTAAACAACTGCATCTATCTGTCAGACTCAGAGGAAGAGGTTCAGAAAAAAGTTATGAGCATGTTTACGGATCCCAACCATCTCCGGGTTCAGGATCCAGGACAGGTGGAGGGCAATCCGGTATTTATCTATCTGGACGCGTTCTGCAAGGATGAATATTTTGCCCGGTTCTGGCCGGAATACAACAACCTTGATGAGCTGAAGGCCCATTACACCAGAGGCGGTCTGGGGGATGTGAAGGTGAAGCGTTTCTTAAACCAGGTGCTCCAGAGCGAGCTGGCTCCTATCCGGGCCCGCAGAAAAGAGTATGAGAAAAATATTCCGGAGGTTTACCGCATCTTGAGAGAGGGCAGCCTCCAGGCCCAGAAGGTGGCGGCCCAGACCCTTGGGGAAGTCAAGGCTGCCATGAAGATCAATTATTTTGAAGATGAGGAACTGATCCAGAGCCAGGCCCGGCGCTTTGGCGGGGACAAGGGATGACTTCGGGAAGGCGCGTAAAGGAAAAAAGCATGAGATCATGGAAGAGAGTGACAGCGGCGGCCTTGTCCATGGGACTTCTGTTGTTCCTTCCCGGGCAGGCGGCGTGGGCCGGGTCCCTGGAAGGCAGAGGGAGCCTGGCCCTGTGTGAGGGGCCAGAACTTATCCTGGATACAGCGGCAAATCCCTTGGCAAAGAACACAGGTTCCGCCCGGGTGAGCCAGACAGGCCCATCAGGAGAGACGGGGGTATCCGCCGGGCCGGAAGGTCCTGGAGGTGGAGAAAACGATTCCCCCCAGGTGAGTCTTACAGGCCCGTCGGGGGATTCCCAGGCACCTGATCCGAAGCCGACAGGTCCCACCGGAGACGGGGCAGGCTCCGGGCAGGTTTCGCCAAACCCGGCTGGCGATACCCCTGGTTCCGGCCAGACGCCGTCCGGCCCCACAGGCGGGTCGTCCGGCCCAACCCAGGCATCGTCCGGCCCCCAGGCCGCTGACCAGGTTTCGCCGGGGGGAACCGGAGCAGGCGCTTTAGGGGTTGCCGGGGATCAGGCCGGGGCGGTAGCTTTGCCGGAGATCAAGGCCGAGGGGGCCGTGGTCATAGACGGGGCCACAGGGAAGATGCTTTACGGGAAAAACGAGACCCAGCGTTTCTATCCGGCCAGCACCACAAAGCTGATGACGGCCATGGTGGTTCTGGAGAGAAGCAGCTTAAGCGATGTGGTGACATTCTCAAAAAGCGCCACCACCAACCTGGAGTCAGGTGCCTCAACCCTGAATCTGACAGAAGGGGATCAGCTGACCGTGGAACAGTGCCTCTATGGGCTTTTGTTGAGATCAGCCAACGAGATCGGCAATGCCCTGGCGGAACATGTCTCAGGCAGCATTGGAGGTTTCGCTGACCTGATGAACCAGAAGGCGGCACAGCTTGGATGTACGGGAACTCATTTTGCCAACCCACACGGGCTCAATAACAGCGATCATTATACCACGCCTTATGATATGGCTCTTATCGGAAGAGCCGCGTTTGAGAACCAGACCCTGAGCAAGATCGACACCACAATCAGCTATGCGTTCCCTGCCACAAAAAAGGAGGCGGCCAGAACCATCTCCATGGGGCACAAGATGATGTATCCCTCAGATTCCAGATACTATGAGGGTATAATAGGCGGTAAGACAGGCTACACATCCCTGGCAGGCAATACCCTGGTCACAGGAGTCCAAAGGGATGGGACCTACCTGGTGGCGGTTGTGATGAAGAGCAAGTCCACCCACTATGAGGATACCAAAGCGCTGCTGGATTATGGCTTTGAAGTCATGGCCAGGTCAAAGGCCTCCCAGACCCCGTCCACTGGCTGGACAAAGGATGACAAGGGATGGTTTTACATAAAGCAGGACGGAAACAGGGCCGTTGGAGAATGGGTCCGGGACAATCAGACCGATTACTGGATAGACCCGGACGGGTACATGGCCACCGGGTGGCGGCAGTTGGGAGGCGGGCAGTGGTATTATTTCCGCTCAAACGGTGCCAAGGCGGCGGATTACTGGGTCATGGATTACGGCAAATGGTTTTATCTGGGATCCGATGGGATGATGCTTGTCAACACCAGAACACCTGACGGGTATGCGCTTGGGACTGACGGTGCCTGGATCCCGTGACGGGGCAGCCGACCGTCATCAGGAGGCGAGAACATGAAGGAAAAATTATATACCATAGAGCTCCACGACGCTCTCACATCAGGAGATGAGTGTCCGTTCTGCTGGCTTGAGAGGAAGTTAGAGCAGGAGGCCATTGAGTTTGTCCTGGGTTCTTCTTATATGGAAAGCGATATCCGGGATATGACGGACCGGCGGGGATTTTGCCGCGGGCACACCAAAGCCATGTACGATTATGGCAACACCCTGGGCAATGCCTGGATCCTAAAGACCAGGATGGTTTATCTGAGGCAGGAGTTAAAAAAGCAGATGGAAGGTTTTTCCCCACAGCCCGCCACGGTGTTTGGGCGGCTTAAGAAGAAAGAGTCCCAGGAAAATTCCCTCAGTGCGTGGATCCGGCAGGAGGAGGGTCACTGCTATGTCTGCGACCGGATGGAGGAGACCTACCGCCGGGTGCTGGACACCTTTGTCCACCAGGTCAAGCATGAGAAAGAATTTTTAGAGCTGGTAAAGTCCTCCAAAGGCTTCTGCATCCACCACTTTGCTGATCTGACAGAGGTTTGCGGGAGGGAGCTGGGAAAGAAAGAGCAGGACCAGCTCTTTCCCCTGCTGTCCGACCAGATGAACCGGGAACTGGAGAGGATCCAGGAAGATATTGACTGGCTTATAGAAAAGTATGATTACCGGAACGGGGACAAGGACTGGAAAAATTCCCAGGACGCGGTCCAGAGAACCATGCAGAAGATCGTGGGCGGCCACCCCGCGGATCCGGTGTTCCGGGGGCGGAAGTAGGAGAAAAAGAATCCCAAAGAAGAATTGAGGCCGCACATATTTTCATCGGATTGGCAGATACTACCTCCATCAATTCATTTCCAGGAGGTAGTCTTATGCAGGATTTAAAAAACAGCGAAACCCTGAAAAATCTTATGAGGGCATTTGCCGGGGAGAGCCAGGCCAGGAACCGCTATACCTTTGCGGCGGGGATCGCGAAACAGGAGAAGCTTCCGGTGATCGAAGCCCTGTTCCAGTTCACGGCAGACCAGGAGAAGGCCCACGCGGAGCTTTTCTATGATTACATGAAAGAGCTGTCAGGGGAAAACATCCATATAGACGGTGGGTATCCGGTGAATATCTCACAGAAGACCGTAGACCTTCTGAAGGCAGCCAGACACAATGAGTACGAAGAACATGATGTTGTGTATAAGGATTTCGGGGACAAGGCCAAGGCGGAAGGCTTTGAGGAGATCGGGAGAGTGTTTCATCAGATCGCGGTTGTGGAGAAGACCCACGGGGACCGGTTTGAGCTGTTCGCGGATCTGATGGAGCAGAACAAGCTTTTTGTGTCAGACGTGGCAACAGGTTGGATGTGCCTTAACTGCGGCCATGTGCTGACAGCCACCCAGGCACCGGGAAGATGTCCTGTGTGCAAACACGAGCAGGGATATTTTGTGCGTCTGGAGCTGGCACCCTTTACCAGGCTGTAACATAGGTCCGGCGGGAGGCGGGAATTTCCCATGTCCAGCACGCGGCGGGCGAAGGTGCCGTTTATGGCCTGTCCCGCCGCGGCGGACAAAAAAAGCAGCCTGAATAGGCGGTATTTAAAGGAGAGAAGAATGTGGAGATTTGCGGCAGCGGCCGGTACAGCGGCGTGTTGTCTCCGCTCAGAGTGGGAGCGGAGGCATTTTGTAACACAGACGTATGAACTGTCATCGGAGAAAGTCAAGGAGGAAAAGACATTTGTATTTCTCTCAGATCTCCACGATAATTGTTTCGGACCAGGACAGAAGGAATTGCTGGATGGGATCCGCGGGATTCATCCAGACGCGGTCCTCATCGGCGGTGATATGATGGTGGTGAAAAAGGAGGCCCGGCTGGAAGCTTCCTTGTTTTTAGTGAAAAAACTGGCCCGGCTGTATCCTGTCTACTATGGAAACGGAAACCATGAGAACCGCATGGACCAGAAGCGGACAGAGTACGGGGATCAATATGATGTCCTGGTTCGTGAGCTTAAGAAGGCGGGAGTATGCCAC
This sequence comes from uncultured Lachnospiraceae bacterium, assembly GCA_910588865.1. Taxonomy (GTDB): domain Bacteria; phylum Bacillota; class Clostridia; order Lachnospirales; family Lachnospiraceae; genus UBA3402. The sequence continues at coordinate 71,036 of CAJUSJ010000002.1, read as the reverse complement.
CTGTCGGACATGAGTGTGGATCTTCCCGGCAATATCCGGGTCAGCGGCCTGAACCTGGAAAAAAAGCATTACAAAAAAAGGGCAGGCAGCGGATTGGACACCTGCTACATAGAGAGGCGCTTAGGAGCGGCGTCACAGGACCGATATCAGATCCTTCTTGCCCACTCCCCGCTTTTTCGAGAGGCCTACGCCAGGTGGGGGGCGGACCTGACTCTTTCCGGCCATTTTCACGGAGGAACCATAAGGCTCCCGGGACTGGGAGGAGTGATGACGCCCCAGTTCCACTTTTTTCTGGATTGCTGCGGGGGCTGCTTAAAGACAGGGGAAAAAGCCATCATCGTCAGCAGAGGGCTTGGAACCCATTCCATCAACATAAGGCTCAACAACAGGCCGGAGCTGGTGGCGGCGCGGATAAAACCAAAAGATAAGAACGCCATGGATGGCAGGAGAAAACAGCAGGAGAAAAGCGATGACGGCCATATCTTACAAACTGGAGAATTTTGAAGGTCCTCTGGATCTTCTGCTTCACCTGATCGAGAAAAATAAGGTGAGCATTTACGACATCCCCATAGTCCTGATCACGGAACAGTACCTTGACTATGTCAGCCATATGGAGAGGGAGGATCTCAACGTGGTCAGCGAGTTTCTGGTGATGGCGGCCACGTTGATCGACATCAAGTCCCGAATGCTGTTGCCTGCGGAGGTAAATGAGGAAGGACAGGAGGAGGACCCCAGGGCAGAGCTGGTGGCCCGCCTCCTGGAATATAAGATGTACAAGTACATGGCCCAGGAGCTTCTGGAGATGGAGGAAGGAGCCGGACGCCATCTGTACAGGGAGCCTGCCGTGCCTGAGGAGGTGGCCAGATACGAGCCGCCGGTGGACCTTGATGAGCTGCTGGCCGGACTGACCCTGGCAAAGCTTAAGACTATCTTTGAATCCGTGATGAAACGCAGGGAGGACAAGATCGACCCCATCAGGAGCAGGTTCGGCACTATCCGAAAGGAACCGGTGAGCCTGGAAGCCAGGGTGGGCTGGGTTATGAATTATGCCAGGGGCCACAGAAAATTCAGCTTCCGCCAGCTTCTGGAGAGGCAGGGGGACAAGGTGGAGATCGTGGTCACCTTTCTGGCGGTGCTGGAGCTGATGAAGATGGGGAAGATCTATCTGACCCAGGAGGAACTGTTTGACGATATGAACATAGAGACTCTGGAGCCGGAGGGCCAGGAAGAGGAGCTGGACTTAGAAGGGCTGGAGGATTTTGAAGGGTAGACAAGGGATGGATAAGACAAAGCACGAAAGAGGCGCTGGCAGTGTGCCCAAAAAGCATTGGGAGCATGTGGTGGAAGCGGTTTTATTTAGTATGGGACAGTCGGTGGAGCTGCGGCAATTGGCGGCAGCCATCGGCGAGAGCGAGGAGACTGCCGCCTTGGTGACGGAAAATTTAAAGAAAAAGTATGACAGGGAAAAACGGGGCATACAGATCATTGAGCTGGACAAAAGCTATCAGATGTGTACCAGGATCGAATACTACGAGAATCTGATCCGGGTGGCGGCGACGCCTAAAAAGCATGTGCTCACAGATGTGATGCTGGAGACCCTGTCCATCATTGCCTACAAGCAGCCGGTGACAAAGCTGGAGATCGAGAAGATCAGGGGAGTGAAGTCAGACCACGCGGTGAACCGCCTGATCGAGTACAGCCTGGTCCATGAGGTGGGCCGCTTAGATGCCCCCGGCCGCCCGGCCCTGTTTGCCACCACGGAGGAGTTTTTGCGCAGGTTCGGCATCGGGTCCATGGAAAATCTCCCTGCCATGGACCCTGTCCAGGCAGAGGAGATCAAAAGCCAGGTAGAGAAGGAGCTGAACGGGGCCATGGAGGAGATGGGGGAGATGGAGCGGGAATCCCTATAGCTCCACCTGGGAATCTTTGACGCAGATCCTCTTCACAGCGCCGTCGCGGATTCGATAGCCTTCTCCCCGCAGCACCTGATGTCCGTCCTGGACCAGTACATAGCTTCCATCTACCAGGGCGTAAAAAGTATGTCCATAACTGTCCTCAAAGGTAATATCTTCATATAACCGCCTCCCGTCCAGGAGGCGGTCTTTTACTTCCTGGTAATGGGGGAGGATCTGGAGATGGGTCAGGCCCAGGCCTTTTAAAAATCTCTGATATCCCGGGTCTGTGGATTCGCCGGAAAGCTCCGGCTGGGCATAGACAGTGTGGGCGCAGTTCATGGTGCCGGCGCTGATTCCCATGACAGTGCCCTTAAAGCCTGAGATCTGAGCCTTAAGGCCGATTTCCCGGAAAAACTTGTTCTGGGTGGGCACATGGCCGCCTGCCAGGATCACCATCCTGCTTTCCTCAAGAAGACGGCCTAAATCCTTCTGGTTTCTTCGGTCGCACATGGTGAGACCGGACACAGGGATGCCGCTGATCTCAAAGAATCCCCGAAATTCTTCTTTCATCTTGTCATTGCGGGAAAAGTCATCTGGGTCTGAACAGATCATAAGACACTGACAGTCAGGTTCCCATCCCCTGGCCAGCTCCTCTAAAAATCCATTTTCCCGGCTGTAGCCGTACCGAATACCGCCATCCTTCTGGGGATAAGGGCAGCAGGGGCTGCTTGTGAGAAACAGTTTCATAGGAACTCCTTTCTTTTTGGCCTGCAGGAACAGCCGATTCCCAGGCCTCCGTACCCCACATGGCAGGAGACGCCCAGGGACAGGTCGTCACACAGGATCTCCATGCCTGGAAATGCCTCCTGGATCTCAGCGACCCACTGGTCCGTATCCTCCCTGGAGGAGCTGCTCGCGGCCAGGAGATACAGCTCTCCCCGGTCTTTTTCATCTTTAAAACGGGTTTCGATGTCATGTTCCATGGCTTCCAGCATGGTCTTTTTCGCCTTGGCCAGTCCCCGGCATTTTTTGAATGGATCAAGAATCCCCACTTCAAGCTTCAGGACCGGCTTGATATGCAGCACGCTTCCAAGGAGAGCGGCGGCAGGAGTGATCCGGCCTCCTTTTTTTAGATGTTCTAAGGTGTCCACGCCGATGTAGATCACCATCTTGTCTCTGGACTCTTCCAGGATCTCCTTGATCTGGGGCGCGGAATATCCCTCCTCCATCAGCTCCAGACAGTCCAGGATCATCCGGTGCAGAGGCGTGGAGACCCGCCCGTGATCCACCACAAACACCCTGCCTTCATAAGGTTCATCCTGGGCCATGGCCATGGCTGTGGCCCAGGAGCCGCTGAGACCGCTGCTGATGGGCATGTACAGGATCTGCTGGTACTCCTCCAGAGCCTTGTCCCAGAGTCCCGTCACATCAGCGGGAGCTGGCTGAGAGGTGGAGATGTCCGCTCCGGAGTCCAGTTTTTTAAAAAATTCCTCCCTGGACAGATCAATGTCCTCGTAGTAGATCTGGTCGTCTATGTAAAATGGCATAGGGAGCACATAGATCCCCAGTTTTTCAGCTTCTTTCTGTGAGATGCCGCTGTGGCTGTCCGTGACGATTCCCGTTGGTTTCATGTCTTTGTACCTCCGTATATATCATGATGTTGGCTGTTAGAGATATTTTAGCACAAAATTTTGAATTTGGATATATTTGAGAATCAAAATATTGTTCTGGGCTTCTTTTTTGGGGGGAGCAGGTAACAGGGGATTGAAAAAGAAACGTAATTGAGAAAAATAGAGGTTGCAATATACCCCCATAGGGTATATAATAAGGCATGAGAGGAGGGAGCATCTTGGAACAGGAGCGTAAGGCCGGGTGTGAGTGCTGCCACAGGACCAAGGAGCGTTCAGATAAAGAGTATAAGGATCTGATCCACCGTTTGAACAGGATCGAGGGGCAGATACGAGGAATACGGGGGATGGTGGAGAAGGATGTTTACTGTCCGGAGATCCTGGTGCAGGTGGCCGCGGTCAACGCGGCGCTGAACAGTTTTAATAAAGTACTTCTGGCTAACCATATCCGAACCTGTGTGGCTGAGGATATCAGGGAAGGGAAGGAAGAGACCATCGACGAACTGGTAAAAACTCTTCAAAAACTTATGAAATAGGAACAAGGCAACCATAAAGCATATGAAGGGTCAGGGCGGCTGCCGCGGAGGCGGAAAGGTTCCAAAAACGGCCCGGAAGGCTCTTGAGGGAAGGAAGCTGGGGGAGAAGTTTATCACCATCCAGGGGATGCGGTGTGAGAACTGTAAAAACAGTGTGGAAAGGCAGATTAACCAGCTCCCCGGGGCCGCGGCGAAGGTGGAGCTGAGGAAAAACATGGCAGTGGTGGCTCTGGACCGGTTTGTAAGCGACGAGGAGCTGACAGAGGCAGTGGAGAAGGCTGGCTTTCAGGTGACGAAGATCGAATATAAGGAGGCATAATATGGAACAGTATACAGTGACAGGCATGAGCTGCGCGGCCTGCAGTGCCCGGGTGGAGAAGGCGGTGTCAAAGGTGGAGGGAGTGACTTCCTGCTCCGTAAGTCTGCTGACCAACTCCATGGGAGTGGAGGGAACCGCGCAGGCGCAGGCCATTATATCGGCAGTGGAGGAAGCGGGATACGGGGCCTCCCTGAAAGGCGCGGGAGGAAACCAGGAGGCGCGGGCAGGCGGGACTCCAGGGGAAGAGATGCTTAAGGACCGGGAGACTCCCGCGCTGAAGCGGAGACTGTTTTCCTCTCTGGGATTTTTGGCGGTGCTCATGTACATTTCCATGGGGCATATGATGTGGAACTGGCCGGTTCCTTCCTTTATAAAAGGAAATCATGTGGCCATGGGGCTTTTGCAGCTTCTCCTGACCGTGGTCATCATGGTGATCAATCAGAAGTTTTTTGTCAGTGGATTTAAGAGTCTGTGGCACAAAGCTCCCAACATGGACACCCTGGTGGCTCTGGGCTCCGGTGCCTCTTTTGTCTACAGCACCTATGCCCTGTTTGCCATGACCGATGCCCAGTTAAAGGGAGACATGGCTTTAGTTATGTCCTACATGCATGAGTTTTACTTTGAGTCAGCGGCCATGATCCTGACGCTGATCACAGTGGGAAAGATGCTGGAGGCCAGGTCAAAGGGAAGAACCACGGATGCCTTAAAGAGCCTCATGAGGCTGGCCCCCAAGACCGCCACGGTGGTCAGGGATGGCAGAGAGGCGGAAGTGCCGGTGGAGCAGGTGAAAAAGGGCGATGTGTTTGTGGTGCGGCCCGGAGAAAATATCCCTGTGGACGGAGTGGTTTTGGAAGGGAGCAGCGCGGTCAATGAGGCGGCGCTGACAGGTGAGAGCATCCCTGTAGACAAGGCGGCAGGGGACAAAGTGTCTGCCGCCACGGTGAACCAGTCTGGTTTTATCCGGTGTGAGGCCACACAGGTGGGAGAGGATACCACCTTGTCCCAGATCATAAAGATGGTCAGCGACGCGGCGGCAACCAAGGCGCCTATCGCCAAGGTGGCAGACAAAGTGTCAGGAGTGTTTGTGCCAGCTGTGATTACGGTAGCGGCGGTCACTATGGTTATCTGGCTTCTGGCAGGCGAGGGAATCGGGTTTGCCCTGGCCAGAGGGATCGCTGTGCTGGTGATCAGCTGTCCCTGCGCCCTGGGCCTTGCCACACCGGTTGCCATCATGGTGGGCAACGGCATGGGGGCGAAAAACGGAATCCTTTTTAAGACCGCGGTGTCTTTAGAGGAGGCGGGAAAGACCCAGATCGTGGCTCTTGACAAAACAGGAACCATCACAAGCGGAGAACCCAGGGTAACCGATATGATACCTGTGGACGGAATATCGGAGACAGAGCTTTTGAGATACGCCTGCGCTCTGGAGAGAAAGAGCGAACATCCCCTGGCGAAGGCTGTCCTCGCGAAGGCGGAAGAGATGGGTGTGGAGAGCCGGGAGGTGGGGGATTTCCAGGCCCTGCCGGGCAATGGACTGTCAGCGACTCTGGATGGAGCCCGCATGGCGGGAGGCAACTTTAAGTTCATCAGCAGTAAGGCACAGGTCCCGCCTCATCTGGAGGAACGCTCCAAAGGCCTGGCGGAAGAGGGGAAAACACCTTTATTTTTCAGCCGGGACGGGAAACTTATGGGAATCATCGCTGTGGCGGACACCATCAAGGAGGACAGTCCCCAGGCAGTGAAGGAGCTGCGAAATATGGGGATCCATGTGGTAATGCTCACAGGAGACAATGAGCGCACGGCCAGGGCTATCGGAAGCCAGGCCGGTGTGGATGAGGTGATTGCCGGGGTACTTCCGGAAGGCAAGGAGAGCGTTATCCGTTCCTTAAAAAAGCAGGGAAAAGTGGCCATGGTGGGAGATGGTATCAATGACGCGCCGGCTCTCACAAGGGCGGACATCGGCATTGCCATAGGAGCGGGGACGGATATTGCCATTGACGCCGCGGATGTGGTTCTGATGAAAAGCCGGTTAAGAGATGTGCCCGCCGCGATCCGGCTGAGCCGGGCTACCCTAAAGAATATCCACGAAAATCTGTTCTGGGCGTTTTTCTATAATGTGGTAGGCATTCCCCTGGCGGCCGGGCTCTGGTATCCCATATTCGGGTGGAAGCTGAATCCCATGTTCGGGGCAGCGGCCATGAGCCTGTCCAGCTTCTGTGTGGTGACGAACGCTTTGAGATTGAATCTTTTCCGCATTCATGACGCGGGTAAGGATAAAAAAATAAAAATGAAAAAAATGGAGGAAAAAAACATGGAAAAGACAATGAAGATCGAGGGAATGATGTGCGGACACTGCGAGGCCAGAGTGAAAAAGTGCCTGGAGGCTCTCTCAGAGGTTGCTGAGGCCGTAGTAAGCCATGAGACCGGGACAGCCACAGTCACATTGAGCGGCGATATCGCTGACAGCGTGCTGAGGAAAGCTGTGGAGGATCAGGATTATAAGGTATTGTCGATTCAGTAACTCTTATTCCTGCCAGAGTGCTGCCATGAAGTGAGAATACGGCGGCTTTCGCGGGGAAGGAAGCGGGGCTTTGGGTGAAGACCCAGGGTCCCGCTCTTTTTCTGTATCGTAACCATTTAAGAGGCATGAGAACAGTCCCTCCATGTCTGAAAATGATGTAAAAAATATAGTGGTTCCGTATTGGCAAGGAACCCTGGGGTGTGGTATACTATTGTACTGATACACTGGCATGACAGGCGTAAGAGGCAATGGATTTTATGGGCTGTCTGGACGTGAAGAAATCGGGAAACCATGGCGGGAACCTGGGCTAAGAGAGGAGACGACAGAGGATGGAGACGATCAGGATCAAATATTTTACCGATAAGATTGACAGACTGTGTTTTGTGGGAGGAAAGTCAGACTGGGTGGATCTTCGGGCAGCGGATGAAGTGGTGCTCAAGGCAGGAGAGTACAGGGCTATTCCTTTAGGAGTGGCCATGAAGCTGCCCAAAGGATATGAGGCCCATGTGGTGCCCAGAAGCTCTACTTTCAAAAATTTCGGCGTGATCCAGACCAATCATATGGGAGTTATCGACGAGAGCTATTGCGGGGATAATGACCAGTGGTATTTTTCCGCCTATGCCCTGAGGGACACGGTGATTCATGTAAATGACCGGATCTGTCAGTTCAGGATCATGGAGCACCAGCCGGCTCTTAAGTTTGAGGAGGTTGTAAGGCTTGAGGGTGAGGACCGGGGAGGATTTGGGAGCACAGGCGTTAAGTAGGAGATCAGACGGAGACTCTGCTGTACAGGGCAGCGGGAAATGGAGAGGTTATGGCAAATAATGTAAAAGGTTACACCGGATATAACGACCAGATACGGGAAGGACAGTGTAAGGTTACGAAAAACAGCTGGAAGGTTATAACCTTTGCCTGGTTTATGGGGATATTTTTGATCCTTTCCGGGTGTCAGGACCGTGAGAAGGAGCGGCAGGAGCTGCGGCTTTTGGGGATCAGCCAGCTGGAGACAGGAGACTACGAAGGGGCTGTGGCCTCATTTGAGGAAGCGCTCAAGAAGACTTCCAGCGGCGTTGTGGGAGCCTTTGAGCTGGATATCCTGAAATACCGGGCCGAGGCGGAGTACGGCGCGGGGGATTATCAGGCGGCCGCCTATACCTATGAGATTCTTCTTCAGGTCGATGAAGCCCTTCCGGAATATCAGACCAGGGCCTGCCTTTTGTCAGCCATGGCAGGGCAGACCGATAAGGCTATGGAGATGTACCGGAAATTGTACGAGACCCAGCCGGACAGTCCGGACACAGCCCAGGCCCTTTTGATTCTCGGACAAACGCTGACCAGCCAGGGGCGGATTGATGAGGCTATGGACCTGTATCAGCAGGCGGTCAATGGCGGAATCAAAAGCGGGGAAATTTATAACCGTATGGGTCTGTGCCAGCTGGAGGCAGGAGATTACGACGAGGCTCTCCGGTATCTGGAGCTGGGGGTCCAGACAGGCGACGGGGCAGCTATGGAGAAGCTTTTGAGGAATCAGGCGGCAGTGTGTGAGAAGAAACTGGACTTTGCCAGGGCGCTGTCCATCCTTGAGCAGTATGCGGCCGCTTATGGAGCCACGCCGGAGATCCAGAAGGAGATTGATTTTTTGAGGACCAGACAGTGATAATACTGGTACAGGAAAGGAGTTTTTGTTGGCAGCGTTGATTGAAATAAAGGATATGGAAGAGAGGGTTATCCTCTTAGGGGTCAGCACCGGGGATGAGGCGGACACCTTGGCGTGCCTGGACGAGCTGGAGGATCTGGTGGAGACGGCGGGAGCCGTGACCGTGGACAAGATCATCCAGAACCGGGAGAACGTTCATCCGGGAACCTATCTCGGAAAGGGAAAAATCGAAGAGGTAAAGGAGAGGCTCTGGGAATTGGATGCCACAGGGGTGGTCTGCGATGACGAGCTGTCCCCGGCCCAGCTGCGCAACTTAGAGGATGCTCTTGACACAAAGGTAATGGACCGGACCATGGTGATTCTGGACATTTTCGCCGCCAGGGCCAGCACCAAGGAGGGAAAGCTCCAGGTGGAGCTGGCCCAGCTGAAATACCGGGCCGCCCGCCTGGTGGGACTGAGAAGCTCTCTGTCAAGGCTTGGAGGAGGCATTGGGACCAGAGGGCCGGGGGAGAAGAAGCTGGAGATGGACAGGAGGCTCATCCACGAGAGGATCGGACAGCTGAAGGCAGAGCTTAAAGAGGTGGAGCGCCACAGGGAGGTACAGAGGAGGCAGCGGGAGAAGTCCCACATCAAGGTGGCGGCTATTGTGGGGTACACCAACGCGGGAAAATCCACTTTGCTAAACCATCTGACCAACGCCGGGATCCTGGCGGAGGACAAGCTGTTTGCCACCTTAGATCCCACCACCAGGAATCTGAGCCTGCCTCAGGGGCAGCAGATCCTTCTCACAGACACGGTGGGATTTATCCGCAAGCTGCCGCACCATCTTATCGAGGCGTTTAAAAGCACTCTGGAGGAGGCCAGATACAGCCAGATCATTCTCCATGTGGTGGACTGTTCCAACCCTCAGATGGATATGCGGATGTATGTGGTCTATGAGACCTTAAAGCAGCTGGAGATCACAGACAAGACCATTGTGACAGTGTTCAACAAGGCGGATCAGCTGGATGGGGAGGTGATCTTAAAGGATCTGACCGCTGATTACCAGGTAAAACTGTCCGCGAAGACCGGGGAGGGAGTGGACGCCCTTCTGGAGATTCTGGAGATGATTTTGAAAAACCAGCAGATCTATCTTGAGAAACTTTACCCATACAGCCAGGCGGGAAAGATTCAGGAAGTGCGCAAATATGGGGAGCTTTTGGAGGAAGAATACAAAGGGGATGGAATCTCCATAAAAGCCTATGTTCCGGCGGAGCTGTACGGGCGGTTAATATAATTACAAAGGAGACTGACATGGAGAGAGAGAAATTTTCTTCCAGGCTGGGGTTTATCCTTATATCGGCGGGATGTGCCATCGGTCTGGGGAATGTGTGGAGATTTCCCTACATTGTGGGGGAGTACGGGGGAGCGGCATTTGTGCTGATCTACCTTCTGTTTTTGGTGGTATTGGGACTGCCTGTGGTGGTCATGGAATTCGCGGTGGGAAGGGCCAGCCAGAAAAGCGCCGCCTTATCTTTTGAGGTGTTAAAGCCCCAAAAAACCAGGTGGCCCTGGGGCAGATACATCGCCATTGGGGGAAATTACCTTTTGATGATGTTTTACACCACAGTGGCCGGGTGGATGATCTTGTATTTTGTGAAAATGCTCATGGGAGATTTTACAGGTCTTGACGCGGAACAGGTAGGCGCTCAATTCGGCAATATGCTGGCGGATCCGGTGCTCATGATGGCTATGATGGTGATCGTGGTGCTTTTGGGGTTTGCTGTCTGCGGCATGGGACTTCAAAACGGGGTGGAGAAGATCACCAAGGGGATGATGGTGTGCCTTCTGCTGCTTATGGTGGTGCTGGCAGGCCACTCCATGATGATCGAAGGCGGCAAAGCGGGCCTGGAATTCTACCTAAAACCGGATTTTGCCAGAGTGCGGGAGGCGGGGATCGGGGAAGTGGTGTTCGCGGCCCTGGGCCAGTCCTTTTTTACCCTGAGCATTGGAATCGGGGCCCTTGCCATTTTTGGCAGTTATATTGGGAAAGAAAAGCGGCTGGCGGGAGAGGCGGTGAGCGTGCTCTGTTTAGACACCTTGGTGGCGTTTATGGCAGGGCTGATTATTTTTCCTGCCTGTTTTGCCTACAACATCCAGCCGGACGCGGGGCCGTCGCTGATCTTCATCACTCTCCCCAATGTGTTTAACCACATGGCGGGAGGCAGGATCTGGGGAGGGCTGTTCTTCCTGTTCATGTCCTTCGCGGCCATGTCCACCGTGATCGCGGTGTTCCAGAATATTGTGGCCTTTGCCACGGACTTAACCGGATGCGCGGTGAAGAAAGCGGTGGTGTGCAACACGGTGCTCATGATCCTTCTGTCCATCCCCTGTGTTCTTGGCTTCAACCTGTGGAGCGGTTTCATGCCATTTGGCCAGGGCAGCAATGTGCTGGATCTGGAGGATTTTCTGGTGAGCAACAATCTTCTGCCTCTGGGAAGCCTTGTGTACCTTCTGTTCTGCACAAGCCGCTATGGGTGGGGATTTGAGAATTTCTTAAAAGAGGCCAACGAGGGCACGGGGCTTAAATTCCCAAGGTGGGCAAAGGCCTATGTCAGCTATGTCCTGCCTGTCATCATTCTGGTGATCTTTCTCCAGGGCTACTGGGCAAAATTCGGAGGTTGATGATTCTTCTTGACAGCGTTCCATGTCTGATTTATACTAGAATTCCCCAGGCTTCGGCCTGGGGAAACTGAATATTTTACCAGGATTTTCTATGGCGACATCCATGGAAACCTACCGACTTGGCAAGATATGATAAATATTACTACCAGGAGGAAGCAGCTATGATTCAGATGGAAGACATCTCGAAATCGTACAAAGTCGCGAAAAGAAACGGGGGCTTTAAGGAAGCCTGCCGCACCCTGTTCCGAAGGGAATATGAGACCATAAGAGCCTTGGACCACATAAGCTTTACCATCAAGGACGGAGAGATGGTGGGCTACATTGGTCCCAACGGAGCGGGAAAAAGTTCTACAATCAAAATTCTAAGCGGGATTTTAACCCCTGACAGCGGAACCTGCCTGGTTGACGGCAGGATCCCGTGGAAGGACAGGGTAAACCATGTGAGGCATATAGGCGTTGTGTTCGGCCAGCGCACTCAGCTGTGGTGGGATGTCCCGGTCGCGGATTCCTATGAACTTTTAAAGGACATCTATTCTATTTCCAAAGACACCTACCGTCACAATCTGGAAGAGCTGACAGAGCTTCTGAATCTGGGAGAGCTGTTAAAAACCCCGGCCAGACAGCTCTCCCTGGGGCAGAGGATGCGGTGCGAGATCGGGGCCTCTCTTCTCCACGAGCCCAAGATCCTTTTTCTGGACGAACCGACCATTGGCCTTGACGCTGTGTCCAAGCTGGCGGTCCGGGAATTTATCTTAAGACAGAACCGGGAACACGGCACCACGGTGATTCTCACTACCCACGACATGCAGGACATAGAAGCCCTGACCAACCGGGTTATTCTCATAGGGAAGGGAAGGGTGCTCATGGACGGAGGCTTAGACCAGCTTCACCGTGGCGGGGCCAACATTGACGAGACCGTGGCGGAGCTTTACCGCTCCTATGACATTTAGGAGGAACCGTGATGAAGAAATATTTTTCTTTTTTCAGCCTCCGTTTTGTCATGGGACTTCAGTACCGGGCAGCGGCCTGGGCAGGGGTGGCCACCCAGTTTGTCTGGGGCGGCATGATGATCGCCATGTATCAGGCCTTTTACCAGACAGAACCGGAACAGTTTCCCATGACCTTTGAGGCCACGGTCAGCTATATCTGGTTTCAGCAGGCATTTCTGGCATTGTTCGCGGCGTGGATGCTGGAAGCCGAGATTTTTGAGTCCATCAAGGACGGGAATATCGCCTATGAGCTGTGCCGCCCCATGAAGATCTACCCCATGCTGTTTGCCAGGGCAGCGGCCATGCGGATCTCCAGGGCCGCCCTGCGGTGCCTTCCCATCCTTTTGTTCGCGGCCCTTCTGCCGGCCCCCTATGGCCTGAGGGCACCTGAAGATTTAGTGACCTTTGGGTTGTTTTTGACAACCATGGTTCTGGGGCTTCTGGTGACAGTGGCTTTCGGGACCCTGATATACACGGTCACGTTTTTTACCATCTCCCCTGAGGGTCTGCGGCTGGTGGCCACTACGGTGATGGATTTTTTTAACGGAGCGGTTATCCCTCTGCCGTTTTTTCCAGACAAGATGAAACAGGTTCTGGAACTTCTCCCTTTCGCGGCCATGGGCAATGTACCCCTTCGGATCTACAGCGGGGATCTGGCCGGAAAGGCGGCTTTAAAAGCCGCGGGGCTTCAGGTTCTGTGGCTTTTTATCCTGACCTGCTGTGGTCTGGCGGTTATGGCAAGGGCGGAGAAGAAGATGACGGTTCAGGGAGGGTGATGTATGAAAGTGAGAGATACGTTTCATCTGTATGTCCATTATGTATCCATACAGGTAAAGAGCAAGATGCAGTATAAAGCTTCCTTTTTTCTGTCAGCCATGGGACAGTTTCTGGTTTCTTTTAATGTGTTTCTGGGGATGCTTTTTCTGTTTATGAGATTTTCCGCGGTGGCCGGGTTTACCTACAGCCAGGTGCTGCTGTGCTTTTCCATTTTCCTCATGGAATTTTCTCTGGCAGAGTGCGTGGGGAGGGGATTTGACACCTTTTCCACCATGGTCAGGAAAGGGGAGTTTGACCGGGTCATGGTAAGGCCCAGGGGGCTGGTGCTGCAGGTGTTGGGAAGCCGCTTTGAGCTGACCCGTTTCGGAAGGATGCTTCAGGCCCTGGTCATGTTCGTCTATGGGGTGACAAAAAGCGGGATCCGCTGGAATGGAGCCAAGGTGATGACAGTGGCATTTATGCTGGCAGGGGGCACGGCGGTGTTTTTCGGGATCTTTCTGGTGTATGCGGCCCTATGCTTTTTTACCCTGGAAGGGCTGGAGGTGATAAACATCTTCACCGACGGGGCCAGAGAGTTTGGAAAATACCCGGTAGGGATCTACGGAGAAAGTATCCTGAAGTTTTGTACCTGGGTGGTTCCCTATGCCCTGGTCCAGCATTATCCTCTTTTATATCTTTTGGATTACAGGACAGAGACATGGTGGAGTTTTGTGCCTCTTCTGGCCTCCCTCTTTTTGATCCCCTGTTACGGGCTGTGGCGGCTGGGGGTAAGGCGGTATCAGTCAGCCGGGTCATAGTGTATATTGTCCATATAGTGACAGTACGATTTAAAGGCCAATAGGTCGATATTTTAAGTCTGTAATCCATCTGAAAAATCAAATAAGATAATAGTAGGATTTTTCAGATGGAGAAGTGTTATGGAGAACGAAAGAATATTGGAAAAGATTGAGGAACTGATGGCTCAGTACGGGTACAGTAAATACAAGCTGGCCAAATTAAGCGGGATCAAGAAATCCACTATTACAACCATATTCACGAAACGGAGCACAGTCAGCGTGTATAATCTGTCACTGATGTGCAAGGCTTTTAATCTGACGCTTTCTGAGTTCTTTGCCATGCTGGAGGGGGAACCCAGACTCGACGCTGTCCAGGATTTTCCTCTGGAGTGGTGGAACAGCCTGATGCCGGAGATCCGGCGGAAAGTGGCCACGCTGATGTTTGTCCTGGCAGGGCTTATGGAGAAGGAGGACCAGACGTGAGAAGGCTGCCGGATTGATTTTCAGACATAAAAGATATGGGCCGCGGAATCTTCCGCGGTCTTTTTATGTACACGGGGCGGAAAGGAAATGTGGCCGTTTGCACGGCCCCGCCCCGGCACGGCGAGCAGGGGGAAGGACCTCCCCAGCTGGGTTTTATTCATCTAAGGAGTCCTTTTTCTGACGGATCAGTTTAACTCCCATCCATATGATCAGGAAGGCGGCTGCCAGCCGGGGGATAGACAGGACCCAGTATTCAAGAAAGGAAACCAGGACATGAGGGATAGGGAACCATTTGGAGACATGGTTAAATGCTACCCACAAGTGGCGCCACAGCACACTGAGGCCCATAAGGATCATGACGCAGGCCAGAGGCTTCCGGTAGATGACGACCAGGCGGCGGAGCCTGGCGGGTTCCATGTGGAAAAGGTAGTCATCCTCCAGGGCGTAGAATTCCTCGTCAGCCATGGTGTTTAAGTTGTTGGTGTGGAAAAAACTGAAAAACCACACCACCGGGGTTAAGTAAAAAAGCGGCGGAAACAGGGAAGCGCCCAGGGCGACACCGCCCAAAAAAAGTGTCATGACGCTGGCGCCTGTCTTATAGAAGCCCAGATACATCTCCCCGGCTCCCGGGATGAGAGAAAAGAAAAAAACAAATAGTTTATTTTTTTTATTAGTCATCAAAAAACACCTCCAGGTTTAATAATGATCTGGAAAAACGCACAAATTTTCCTGTCAGGATCTGCACTTTTTCATAAGCTTCCATATGAAGAGGGGGAACATGGTCCCTGTCCCTTGACGGCACGGTCACGATCACCGCGATGGAGCAGGCCGCGGCGAGAGAGACCTTTAAGCTGTAACGGATCAGCTCGGTTCTTTTGGAGAGGCGGTTGCCGTTGGCGATCAGCCGGACATCCGCCTGGCGGCTCCGCTCCAGAACAGAAGCCTTTAAATTGGCTGGAGCCTTTAAAAGTCCCTGTTGCTCCAACAGGTCCCCAAACCGCTGAGCCTCTGATAAGTCAGAGGCGATCTCCTCCAGGGAAAAAGTGTCAAAAGAAGTGTTATCCATCAAACAAATCCTCCTTTCTGTAAAGCTTGCGAAGCATGGCTTTGGACCGGTAGATCTGGGTCTGAACAGTCTTTAAATTTTTTCCGGTCCTGGCCGCGATCTCTCCGGCCTCCAGTTCATGATAAAAATAATCCAGCGCCACCTGGCGGTAAGGCTCTTTCAGCTTCTGGCAGCAGTCATACAGTTCCTGGCGCACTACCTCCTCCATCATCTTTTGCTCAAAGGAAGGATGGGGAGAGGGAGTGGTGATCAGGAGTTGTTCTTCTGTGGGGATCTGTCGGCGGCTGGAATGCTTGAGGTAGTCCAGGCATTTGCGGGAAGCGATCCTGCACAGCCAGGCCCGCTCGTTCCTGCCGTCAAAGAAAGCCAGACTTTTGTATGCGGAGAGAAAAGTTTCCTGAGTCAGGTCCTGGGCGTCGAAGTAGTCATTCGTCAGTTTGAAGCAGATGGAGTAGATCAGGTTCTGGTACTGATCGATCCATCGCTCCAGTTGTGTATCCGCGTTAATCCTGCTCACCTCCTCTTCTGTCTATTATAACGTTTCAAGGGAGGAATTGTCTTCAAAAACATGGCAGGCAGTGAAAAATAACGAAAAAAGGAATATTTTTTGGAGAAAATTCAGCAGTCTTGCGGATAATGACGAATTATGTTATACTGTCTGAGTAAGCGATTGGCAATGGCAGGACGGGATGGGAGGGATCATTGTAATGATTGAACTGGGAAGAGAAAAACGCCAGAGTATTGGAACCATGTGTAAAGCCAGCAGCGAAGTGCTGGTGCGGGGAGCCGCGGAAGGGACTATGGGACGAGTGTGGGTCCCTGGTCTGGAGAATGCCCCGTACTGCCTGATCGTAGCCGGAGATTTTGCCTATATTTATGGGATCCCGCCAAAAGGAGCCAGAGCCCTTGAATTGAGAAGCCAGATCTATGAGTCAGCTTCCCAGGCCTTTTTATATCCTTCCGATGAACGGTGGGCGCAGTGGCTGGAGGAGCAGTTCTCGGGACAGCTCCGCGCGGTGTCCCGGTATGCTCTGAAGAAAGGAGAGCACCGCTTTGACCGGAAAGTGCTGAAAGGGTACGTGGATCGGGTTCCCAAAGGGATCCGGGTCAAGCGCGTGGACGAAAGGCTGTATCAGCTGACCCTGAAAGAGGAGTGGAGCAGGGATCTGTGCGCCAATTTTGAGAATTTCACACATTTCCAGGCCCATGGCCTGGGCTATGGGGCCATGAAGGGCCATAAGATCGTGGCAGGGTGCTGGGCTTATGGCGCCAGCGAGGGGATGATGGAGGTCCAGGTAAAGACAAAAAAGGAGTATTGGCGGCAGGGGCTTGCTCTTGGGTGCAGCGCCGCTTTTCTGCTGGAGTGCCTGGAGAAGGACATTATTCCCAACTGGGAAGCCACCAATCAGCAGTCCGTGGAACTGGCCCTGAAGCTGGGATATATCTATGACCGGGAGTACCAGGTCTACCGGCTTCTGGACCTTGAGGAGACTTAATATAGAAAGAATAGAAGAGAGGTATGGATCATGAATCGGGAAGAATTATTTCACGCTGTGGATCATACTCTCCTGACACAGCAGGCTACCTGGAGTGAGATCCAGCAGATCTGCGACGACGCCATAAAGTATGGAGCCGCGTCTGTGTGTATTCCACCATCTTATGTGGCTGCTGTCAGAGAGTATGTGGGGGAGAGGATGAAAGTGTGCACGGTCATCGGTTTTCCCAATGGCTACAACACCACGGCCACAAAGGTGTTTGAGACAGAGGATGCCCTGGAGAACGGGGCTGACGAGATTGATATGGTGATCAACATCGGAGATTTAAAGGACCGCCGCTATGACAGGATCCTGGAAGAGATTCGCTCCATCAAGTCTGTATGCGGGGATCACATCCTGAAGGTGATCATCGAGACCTGCCTGCTGACAGAGGAGGAGAAGATCCGGATGTGCCAGCTGGTGACAAAGGCCGGAGCTGATTTTATCAAGACCTCCACCGGTTTTTCAAAAGCCGGAGCTACCTTTGAGGATATCACTCTGTTTCGCGGCCATGTGGGGCCAAAGGTGAAGATCAAAGCGGCGGGAGGCATTGCCTCCTTTGAGGATGCGGAAAGATTCATAGAACTTGGAGCACAGCGTCTTGGCACCAGCCGGATGGTGAAGCTGGCAAAAGCGGAGGAAGAAGATGGAAAGAAAGACATTGATCAGGGCAGCTATTGACGCGCTGCCTACCGCCTATACCCCTTATTCTCACTTTCATGTGGCGGCAGCCCTTTTGTGTAAAGACGGAACCGTGTACACGGGGATCAACATTGAAAATGCTGCCTACACCCCCACGGTGTGTGCGGAGAGGAGCGCCTTTTTCAGGGCAGTCAACGAGGGGAAGAGAGAGTTTGAAGCCATTGTCATCTGCGGGGGGATGAACGGGCAGGTATCTGAGTACTGCGCTCCCTGCGGCGTGTGCCGTCAGGTAATGAGAGAGTTCTGTGACCCTGCCGCGTTTAAGATCATCTTGGCAAAATCAGAGACAGAGTACAAGGAGTTTACTTTGGAGGAGCTGCTGCCCGTAAGCTTTGGCCCGGACAATTTAAGAGAACCTGACACCGCGGAAGGAGGCTGTCCACATGCGGATGTATGATCTGATCGAGAAGAAGAAACACGGCGAAAGCCTTACTCGCCAGGAGATCCGTCAGATGGTCAGGGGATTTGTGGAAGGGGAGATCCCGGATTACCAGATGGCGGCCATGCTGATGGCCATCTGTTTTAAAGGCATGGAGGAAGATGAGATCACGGGTCTCACCCTTGAGATGGCGGCATCGGGAGATGTGGCGGACCTGTCAGGAATTGAGGGAGTAAAGGTAGATAAGCACAGCACAGGCGGTGTAGGCGACAAGACCACCCTGGTTATCGGGCCTCTGGCGGCTGCCTTGGGAGTGAAGGTGGCAAAGATGTCCGGCAGAGGTTTGGGACACACGGGAGGAACCATCGACAAGCTGGAATCTATACCGGGTTTTGAGACAGCCATCCCCAGAGAGCGGTTTTTCCGGATCGTCAACGAGACAGGGATCGCGGTCATCGGACAGTCAGGGAACATGGTTCCGGCAGACAAGAAGCTTTACGCCCTGCGGGATGTGACGGCCACCGTGGACAGCATCCCTCTTATCGCTTCCTCCATCATGAGCAAAAAGATCGCCGCGGGAAGCGACGGGATCGTGCTGGATGTGAAGACCGGAAGCGGGGCTTTTATGAAAGAACTGGAGGATTCCATTGCCCTTGCCCGGGAGATGGTGGCCATCGGGACAGGCGCGGGGAGGCGGTGCTGTGCCCTGATCACGGACATGGACGTGCCTTTAGGGTCAGCTATCGGCAATTCTCTGGAGGTCATAGAAGCCATAGAGACTCTTAAAGGGAAGGGGCCCGAGGATCTGACGGAGGTGTGCCTGTGGCTTTGTGCCCACATGCTCCATTTGGGCGGTAAGGGCCAGATCCGCGGCTGCTATGACATGGCAAAGGGAGCCCTTATGGATGGCAGGGGATTACAGACCCTGGCTGCCATGGTAAAGGCTCAGGGAGGCGACCCTGCTTATATCCTGGAACCGGAGAGATTCGAGAAAGCTCCCTTCTGTCTGGCCCTGCAGGCGGAGGAAGAAGGCTTTATCACCCATATGGACACGGCCCGGTGCGGCATTGTCTCTGTCATCCTGGGCGCGGGGCGGGAACGCAAGGAGGATTCCATTGACTACAGCGCGGGGATTCTTCTGGAGAAAAAATATGGCGATTTCGTAAAAAAAGGCGATATCATCGCGGTTTTGCGGGCTTCCAGAAAAGAACTATTAGAAGAGGCTTCTAAAAAGTTGCTGTCCGCGTATACTATAGGAAGTGAGGCTCCACCCTCCAAGAAACTGGTTTACGCCATGGTTACAAAAGACCAGATTGTCAGGTTTTGATCATTTTTTGTTACAAAATTCCTTTAAAGTAAAAAATATGGGATTGAAAAACCGGATATAGTATTGTATAATAGGCTTTAGATAAAAGACAGGTTGTAATTCCTGGGATGTTCGATAATCTTACGTATCTTTGAACCTACATTATGACATAAGGGATTCCTATATTTTCTGGTGGATGTCAGGCCTCCGTGCAGTGGAAGGCAGAAGCCAGAGTGCGGTTACCCACCTAGCATGGCTAGGCGTCAAATTGTAAGAACCGGCATTTTGGGATTACAAAAGATGAAAGCAGCGAGCAATCGCTGCTTTATCTTTTTGGGAAAATGTGGTAAGCTATATATAGATGTACGCGTCAACATAGGATACATAATATACAAGTGAGGGATATTGATGAATACGCACAAGTTTCGAGACTATATCTATTGGGGAGTAACCGCTCTTCTGGTGATCGTAACCTGTATCGGGGCGGCGCTGATGTTTATCCGTTGGCAGTCTGTGTGTGGGATGTTCCGCTATCTGGGGAGGATCCTCGCGCCGGTGACTTATGGGGCGGTTCTTGCGTATCTTCTGGCCCCTGTGTACAACAGGGTCCGCAAGTGGACAGACTATTGTCTGGACCGATATGTAAGTCCGTGCGGGGCGAGAACAGCCCTGGCAAAGGCCATTGCCACCCTGGCCAGTCTGCTGGTTCTTGTTCTGGTGATTACTGGCCTCATATGGCTTATCCTGCCAAAGGTATTTGACAGCATAGCGGGCATTGTCAATTCCATTCCAAGCAGCGCGGCCAGGGTGGCGCTGTGGATCGAGACCCTGTTCGCGGATTACCCGGATATAGAGGTTACGGTGATGAGGGTCTATAATCAGGGGGTGGAGCAGCTGGTGTCCTGGGTTCAGTCCACCACAGACCTGATCCCCAACATTGAAAAGGTGATTACAGGCGTGTACACCAGCGTAATCGGCGTGGTGAGCCTGGTGAAAAATGTTCTTATCGGGATCATCGTCATGCTTTATCTTCTGAATATAAAGGACACCCTGACCGCCCAGGCCAAGAAGATCATCTACAGCCTGTTCTCCCTTCCCGTGGCAAATGATATGGTGGAAAAGTGGAGGTACATCCACAAGGTGTTCGGCGGCTTTATCATCGGCAAGCTGGTAGATTCCCTGATCATCGGAATCCTTACGTTTGTGTGGCTGACTATCATCAAGATGCCCTACACTGTGCTCATCAGCGTCATTGTGGGGGTTACCAACATCATCCCGTTTTTCGGGCCATTTATCGGGGCAGTGCCCAGCGCGCTCCTGATTCTTCTGGTGAATCCTCAAAAATGTCTGTGGTTCCTTGTGTCCATCCTGGTGATCCAGCAGCTGGACGGCAATATCATCGGCCCTAAGATCCTGGGAAATTCCACGGGAATATCCAGCTTCTGGGTGCTGTTTTCCATCCTGGTTTTCGGAGGCGTCATGGGTCCCCTGGGCATGATCATCGGAGTCCCCACATTTGCGGTGATTTATCGGCTGACGGCAGAGTGGGTCAATAAGAAGCTGAAGAAAAGAGAGCTGTCCACGGCCACCGATGATTACGGCGACTTAAAATACATTGATGAAGATAAGAAAACATATGTCAGGTAGGGAGTTATGAAGAAAAAGAGAATGATGGGCTGGATGTTTGGCATCCCCCTGATTGTGATATTGCTGATCATCATCATACGGATAAGGGATGTGGAGAAAGACACCATTACAAGGGCAGCGGCTTACAAGGCAGCAGCCCTTTCCGTGTGGACGGTGGAAGAATGTGGTCAGAAATCACAGGAGTCTTCCATGTTTTCCGCCTCCAGCCAGAATCAGTGGTATGTAAAATACATGGATGCCCTGTATCAGGAGGGCTGGATCAGCCGGGACCTGACTCCTGCCACAGAGGAGACCGCGGAAGGCGCTCTGACTTATGAGGAGGCCGCCTATCTGGCAGGGCAGGTGTCAGATCAGCTGGAAGACCAGGTGGGAATGACAAAGAAGAACCGCCAGTCTCCCTACCCCTCAAAATCCTGGTGGAAGCTGTATGAGGAGATCTGCGGGGAGCTGGAAGTCTGGGAGGAAGATGGCAAGGTGAGGGAAGAGACCCTGACCATCTGCGGAACCTTTGAGGACACAGGGGAGAAGACTCCCTGGAGGGCTTACACCAGTGAGGGGAGCCGGGGATTTGAAGGTTTGGGGCTGAGCGCTTACAGGGACAGGGAGATCCGGGTTCTTTCAAGCGGCCGGGAGATTTTGCGGGTCATTGAGAAGGTGTCGGATTCCGTGGTCTACAAAAATATATGGATCATAGACGCCAAAGATGATAGCATCAACGGGTATCTGGGGTCCATCACCAGAGACCTGCCTATAAAAAGCAAGCTGAAGGATCCGGAAGAGATGTCCGGACAGGTGGCGGATGTGTACCTCACTGACGGAGAGGTAAAAAAAGTTGTATTGAAAAAGGAACGGATATCGGGCAAGGTGCTGCAGGTAAGCGATGAGTTTATTGAGGTGGAAGGATATGGAGAGATTCCCCTGACAGAGGATTTCCGCGTTTACCGTCTCTACGGGGAACTGAGGAGGCAGAACCTGTCTGATGTGGTTGTGGGATATGACGCTCAGGAATTCGTGGTGGAGGACAAAAAACTCTGCGCGGCCCTGACCATGCGCCCCTTTGACGCGGAAAAAATCCGGGTATTGATCATGGACAACGGGTTTAGATCCATTTACCATGACAGCGTTACCCTGGAGTTCAAGGTGCCGGGAGAGATGATCACCGGGGATAAGACCGAAGCGTTTAAGGCCGGAGATGTGGTGACTTTCCGCTCGGGAGATAACAGGCTGTCCGGCGACCGGGTTATATTGAGGCCATCGGATGAGTCGGCAGGAATCCGGATCCCAACCATAAACAGGGGAGCGGGGACGCCGGAGTATCCGGGACAGATAGAGGTGAAGCAGGAATCCGGGGGACTGGTGATCGTAAATGAAGTATATCTGGAAGAGTACTTAAAGCGTGTGGTGCCCAGCGAGATGCCTGCCAGCTATGAGTTGGAAGCATTGAAGACTCAGGCGGTGTGTGCCAGAACCTACGCGTGGCGCCAGATCATGGCCAATGGTTATAAGGACCACGGTGCCCATGTAGATGACAGCACCCAGTATCAGGTTTACAATAACACGGAAACCTACAATTCCACTGACACGGCAGTTAATGAAACCTACGGAAAGATGGTGATGTATGACAACGAGGTCGCGGAGATCTACTACTTTTCCACATCCTGCGGCCACACCACGGACGGCACCTTATGGGGCGCGGATCAATCTAAGTATCCTTATCTCAAGGGTGTGGCGGTGAGAGAGGAAGGGGGGGCCCTGGATCTGACAAACAATGAAGATTTTGCCCAGTACATAAAGAGTGTTCCAGATGGCTTTGAGTCCGACATAGGTCTTTACCGATGGAAGACCAGTCTTACCAGCCGTCAGCTGGAGAGAAAGGTTACAGGACTTGGAAATATCACCAAGGTTGCCATGAAGGAGCGGTCCACAGGCGGTATAGGCAAGGTGCTGGTGGTGCAGGGCACTGCCGGGAGCAAGGAGATCCGGGGTGAATGGCAGATCCGGTCTACGCTTGGCAATCAGGACCTGGTGATTGAGCAGCAGAATGGAAACACCATAACCGGCTGGGATTCCCTCCCAAGCGCTTTTGTGTCCATTGAATGCGGCAGCCCTGACGGGGACGGGGTGACCACCTTCACGATCTATGGAGGCGGGTACGGCCACGGAGTGGGCATGAGCCAGAACGGAGCTCAGGGTATGGCGAAGGCGGGAAAAGATTACAGGGAGATTTTGGAATTCTTTTTCCCGGGAACCCGGATCGCGGAAATTGAGGATGTGTCGTAGAGAAAAGGAAAGGCCAGTGAGAGTCAGGAGACGGCTCGTCACTGGCTTTTTAATGTACACGGGGCGGAGAGAAATATGGCCGCTAAAGCGGCCCCGCCCCGGCACGGCGAGTAGGGGGAAGGGCCTTCCCTGTTTGATTGGACATCAGCTTTTACGAAAGGCGTACACAGGAAGCCCCTGTTTCATAGGCCGCCTGGGCTCTCCCTGGATCAGGGGAAGCACATAAGAGATGAATTCAGGGCTGATATCTGTCCCGTGTCCGGTGATCCATTCTGAGGGAAACGGCTTTTCCCGGTTGCAGACCTTATCCACATCCACCATGGAACATTCCAGGGCATAGGGCTCTTCCGAAACCCGGGAAAACGCCACCATGGTGCCGGATGATCCCTTAAGAGCCGCCTGTACGCCGAAGGCTCCGGCCAGGGAAGCCTCTTCAATATCCGCGGCGGAGCTGACCAGACCAGAGCAGCGCTGGCTCACATTCAGTTCCACGGACCGGGCCTTGATGCCAAAATGGTTGTGAACAAAATTCTCAAGAACCTTTCCGCATCCGGTCAGCATCTTGTGGCCGAAATTATCCAGCTTTGCCTCGTCGTTATACTCGCAGACCAGCCGGCCGCTGGAATCAGAGATCCCCTCAGAGACGCAGACCACCACGCTGGGCTGACGGCGCAGAGCGTTGGAGAGATCCTCCGAGAAGGCCTGGAAATCAAAAACGGATTCCGGAACATAGATCAGCAGCGGGTTGTCCGACTCCTGCTTCCTGGCCAGGACGCTGGCAGCGGTCAGCCACCCGGCGTTGCGCCCCATAAGCTCAATGATGGTAACAGCCGGCTGATTGTACACAGAAGCGTCCAGGCAGATCTCCCTCACAGTGGAAGCCACATACTTGGCGGCGCTGCCGTAGCCGGGGGTATGGTCTGTAAGCATCAGGTCATTGTCAATGGTCTTGGGAATCCCCACAAACCGGATAGGGGATTGGATGCGGGCTCCGTAGCGGGATAATTTGCTGACCGTATCCATGGAGTCGTTTCCGCCGATATAGAAGAAATACCCAATGTCCAGGGCATTCAGCTTTCTAAATACAGTGGGGTAGACCGGTGACGTCATATCAGCGGGAAGCTTATAGCGGCAGGAGCCCAGGTAAGCGGCGGGCGTGAGCCTGATAAGCTCTAACTCCTTCTGAGTCAGGTCTTCGGAAAGATCTATATAGTCATCTTTCAGAAATCCTTCCATCCCATGAACCATCCCGTATACATGTTCAATCTCGTCCAGGTGATCCATTCCTTCTACAATAACGCCGTACAGGCTGGCA
The DNA here is from genome assembly GCA_910588865.1 of uncultured Lachnospiraceae bacterium. Classification (GTDB taxonomy): domain Bacteria; phylum Bacillota; class Clostridia; order Lachnospirales; family Lachnospiraceae; genus UBA3402. Next base: position 46,561 of record CAJUSJ010000002.1, on the reverse strand, counting down.
TTGATCACGGCGGTAGGTCCGCCGGACTGCCCCACAAGGATATTTTTTTTCATGTTTTCGTTTTTCTCCTCTTAGGTTGTACAATAAGTGCGATCTATGTAACCACACTGCTATTGTATAATAGTTGAACGGTCTTGGCAAGCTGTGTGAAAATTCTTTTTCAAAAAACAGAGAAGATATGTATAAATTTCCTGGGAAGGGCAATACTGAGATTAGTACCAAAGAGAAGATTAATACTTATCCTCCCCTTTTTATCGCCCTGCTCATTACGGTTTACGTGGTGGGTGGGGCGAATTTTTTGCCGTAAAATCAGGATTTTCGTAAGGTGGGCTTTGTCGTGGCTGCCCCTACAAAAGGCTCATACACCAAACAGAGCGGAAATCTTCTGAGTTTCCTTTGATTTTGCGTCCGGCAGGACATGAGCGTACAGATCCATGGTGATGGATAATTTGGAATGTCCCATGATTGCTTTCAGTACCTGGGGCTCCATACCGTTTTCAATGCGGCGGGTGGCGAATGAATGACGGAGTCCATGGAAAGTGATGTAATTAAGCGTCTGCCCGGTCTTTTCTAGTTTATTGATGATGGCTTTGATGCCATTATTCAAGTAGGCCTTACCCAGGGGACAGCCGGTGTTGGTGGTTATGACCAGATTGTCCAGTTTATCCGCCGGTTTCCAGTCGGGGCTGGGGAGAAGTTTTTGCTCTATCTGATTTTTCTCGCGTTCTTTCAGCAGATGATATACATTGTCGAGCATAGGGATATCACGATAGCTACTGCTGGTTTTGGGAAGGTCCTTATAAAAGCCGAAAGGAGTGTATCGTAAAGGAACGGGGATACCCCGAATAAAGCAGGCAGTCAGGCCACAGGCGGCACAGGGGCGCGGGAAAGGATGCGCAGAAGCGATTTTAAAGGGCAGTATATCACATCACAAAGCGGATTGGCTCCGCTACCTACAAGATAAGCGCCCATTTCAGCAGGACCAGCAAGGAAACAATGGACGATAAGCTGACTATCCTTTACGAAATTTTTCCCAAAGCCTTATTGCGGTAAGCAGCAGTTTTATCATGAGAAACCCGGAACAAAAAGAAAAGAGCCTTCAAAGTGCTGTAGAGAATTACGGGTTTTCAGTGGAACGGATTACAGGATTCACGGACAGAAATTCCGTTGAGTTCCTTGCTGAACGTTTGAAAGGTCTTCCAAGCAACAGTTCCGTATTATTTTTGGGCAGATACCGCTTTGATATAAAAATGCTTCAGGGACATAAATTGTTTTCTTATCAATATGATACCGCCGAGGGAAGAACAAAAGTAAATTACACGCGACGGCCTGATTTGAAAATCTCTTTTATGACAATTCACAGTTCGAAAGGACTTCAGGCGGATTATGTTTTCCCGTTGAATAAGACCATGAGATCGCTTAAGAACTCAAAGGATAAGAAAGCGGCCTGAGAAAGGAGAAGATCGGAAAAACCCATAAGAAACTTCAGTTGAATAACAGATGACTTTTTTGTATAATAGGATTAGGGAGTAAAGTAAATGACGGCCAATAACTGTTGTGATTATTCAGAGATAAAGGGGAACTGAATGGAACCAAAAGATACAGATACCGCTGTGGTGTATCAGAATGAGGATATCGTTTCCGAGCTGTTTGGAAATCAGATGAAGGGATAATCGCTGTCCCTGTTTGGATTGGGTACAGATTTAAAAGTGGTTGACGTCAGGCCGACCAATATCCCCATTGTCCAGGCGAGGGAACCGCGAATGGATAACCTGCTTGAACTGGAAGACGGAAAGGAAGGCAGGAAGCGGTTAGAAAAATGGCCGGAAATATGTTGAAAAGAGGGGATTCACCGGAGAAAATAGCGGAGATTTTAGAACTGCCGATGGAGACAATCAAAGCATGGAAGCAGGAAAGTTTCGCGGTAGTATAAAATATTGTGGAGAGGGGGGAATACGCGGGCAGCGGGTTTTATGGCTTTGCCAGAGGAACACTGGAGATATACGCGATGGCCAATTGGGACAATTAAGGAATAGGAGCAAGAGGCCTGATAATTTACACTAGGAGGAGGATACGTTTTATGAGAGTTCCGGATTCATTTTTGTGGGGAGGCGCTACCGCGTCTTTCCAGGTCGAGGGAGGCTATCAGGAGGGCGGCAGAGGGCTGTCAACTCACGATTATGAGACAGATGGTTCTGTGGAGGAGCCTAGAGCCATCACCTACCGGATGCCGGACGGAACCGCGGGAAGGGCCAGGAGCAGCTTTTTTAACCCGGAGGAACTGCCGGATGGAGCGGTTCCCTGTTTTCTTGAGGACTGCTATTACCCCAGCCACAAGGCCGTGGACCACTATCATCACTGGAAAGAGGACATCGCGCTCATGGCCGGGATCGGATTTAATGTCTATCGGTTTTCCATCTGCTGGAGCCGGATCTTTCCCACCGGCCAGGAGGAACAGCCCAATGAGGAAGGGCTGAGATTTTATGAAGAGATGATAGATGAGATGGAAAAACACGGCATGGAGCCGCTGATCACCATCCATCACGACGAGCTGCCCATTTACCTGGCGGAAAATTACGACGGCTGGTCAAGCCGCCACACCATTGACTGTTATGTGAAATACTGCGAGGTTCTGTTTGAGCGTTTCGGAAAAAGATGTCGTTACTGGCTTACCTTTAATGAGATCAACGCGGTCAGGGGATACGCTGCCTGCGGCACTCACAAGTGCGACAACCAGACCCACTATAATGCTGTCCACAACATGTTCCTGGCAAGCGCCAAGGCGGTAAAGCTGGGGCATGAGAGGATGCCGGGTTCCACGTTCGGGGCCATGTACGCCTCCAGCGCCCTCTATCCGGCCACCTGTCGGCCAGAGGATGTGTTCCGGCATATGCAGAAGAGGAGAGAGACTTATTTCTTCATTGATGTCATGGCCAGAGGATACTATCCCTCCTACACAAAAGACATTTTTAACCGAAGAGGAGTGACTTTAAAGAAAGAGCCTGGGGATGATCAGATCCTTCTGGAAGGCCCCCTGGACTATATCAGCTTCAGCTATTACCGCTCCAATGTGATCTCCACAGAGACAGTGAGCAACGTTATCAGCGGCGATCCCAACCCCTATCTGGAGATGACGCCGTGGGGCTGGCCGGTGGATCCCATTGGGCTGCGGTTTGTGCTTAACGAGTTTTATGACCGGTATCAGAAGCCTCTGTTCATCGTTGAGAACGGGCTGGGGGCCATGGACAAGGTGGAGGAGGATGGAACCATACAGGACGACTACCGGATCCAGTACATGGCGGATCATCTGAGAGAGATGATGAAGGCCATGAATGAGGATGGGGTGGAGTGTTTAGGCTACACCATGTGGGCCCCTATGGATCTGGTGTCCCTCAGCACAGGAGAGATGAAAAAGCGTTACGGATTGATCTATGTTGATATGGATGATAAGGGCCGGGGCACTCTGGCGAGGAAAAAGAAAAAATCATACCACTGGATGAAAGGGGTTATCTCCACAGGCGGGGAAAGTCTTTGGGATTCTGAAGGCTAACGATAAAAATACACCGCCAGGACCGGTTGACGAAAAACCTTGACGATTATAAAATAATAGAAGTTAGTGAATGCTAACTCAATATATTTGTCAAGGAGGGAATCGGATATGAAAAATCATTTCCTGAAAAGAGTGATGCCTGGCGTTCTCTCGGCAGCAATGGTCCTGGGAAACTGCCCTGTCCTGTCATTGGCGGCGTCAGACGGAAAAGACCAGGAAATATCTGTCCATGAGACGGAGAGATCTCGTGTGGCATCTCCATCGGATCCTGAGAAGCCGTCAGAAGGAGAGCGGGAGGAACGCTATGTTCTTATGAATATCCCCTATGAGGATTTCTATGAGAACGAGGTATCCAACGATATTAGAGTAGATGGAGTTTCTTCGGCAACACTGAACAAGACCAGGATCGGAACGCTGGTAGGGGGTTCTTACCACGAAAAAAGTGATGGGAGCAGGATCAATGGGATCACATTTCCTGTAAAAGTGGGCGCGGGAGTGGATCTGTCCGGGTACCGCCAGGTGACAGAAGAGGACTGGGTTGAGATCACTGTGACCAACCGGGGCCAGGAGAGCACCGTGGTTTATAAAGGGAAAGACGCGCTGTTTGAGAACAGAAGCTATGCCTATTATGAGCTGGAGGAGGAGCCGGAATATTACAAAGAGCTAACCATGGAGGATGGGGATCTATCTTTTGGCCAGCTGGTCAGCCCCGGTCAGGCCCAAAGGCTGGAAGGATCGGATGTGGAGCTCATGACAGACAGTGGGTACGGCGACTATCAGATCAGCCTTGGAGAGGTCAGCGGCCTTGAGATGGATGTTGTCTATGGGGTTATCCTGAAGACACAGGAGGGAAGCGGTTACGGGCTGCGTCATCTGGAGAACATCTGGAGGGGAACGGAACTGGCGTGGAGCGCGGGCTTTACAAAGGAGGTCCACGGTTCTCCCGTATCGTCGGCCCACTATGAGAATATCATGGGACAGACGCTTGACCAGATTGTTTTCTACACAGACCAGGGTGTGTATGAGATGGATGTGGATCTCTATGTGCCGGTTAAATTTGACGGAGAAGTATCGGTGGAGGATGCTTCCAAGGATGGGGGCTCCACAAAAATCACGGTGAAAGGTCTGCCTGAAGATTTTGAGGCAGAGTATGATGTAAAAAACCAGATAGGGCAGTCCATAGACGTGTCGGTAGTTGGGGAGGAGATGATCTTTTCGGATGCCCCAAAGGGCAGATACACCCTTACGGTAAGGGATAAAGGAGGGAAATACGCTTCCCTGGTCACGGACTTCATTCTGTACACAGAGGACATGCCAGCGAGGTACCGCTATAACGGAGGGATTCCGGCCCTGGTGAAGACCAGCGAGGCCACTGATGAAGAGTTTGAGGATTACATCAAAAATATCACTTCTGTGTCAGTGAACGGAAAGAGCTACAATGCCAGCGGAAGAGGAGCGGTGGTTATTATCAGGGAGGACGGAACCATTGATACCGCCGCGGAGCCTTTTGCCCAGGCGTTGGAGAGCGGCAGCTATGAGATTGAGGTGACTTCCACAGGATACCTGGAACTGGCCTTTGTCTACAGGCCGGGAGGAAGCGGCGGAACCAGCTTTGGCGGTTCCACAGGCTCCGGCAGCGGAAGTTCTGGCGGCAGGCAGACGTCAGCCGCAGAGGCAGGACACTGGGAATCCCGGACATCGGAAGACGGAAGAGTCCTCTGGGTCTACCTGTCTGACCGGAACAACGGTGTGATGTACGCGGGAAGCTGGGCATACCTGTACAATCCATTCGCGGCAGATAGACAGCCATCCTACGGCTGGTTCCACTTTGGGACTGATGGCTTTATGGACACAGGTTGGTTTACGGATACCGACGGAAACCGGTATTATCTGGATACGGCACAAAACGGCATCCGGGGCATGGCTCTGACCGGCTGGCAGATGATAGACGAAAAATGGTATTATTTCCGAGATTGGGACGGCGCTCCCTATGGCTCTCTTCTGACAGACGGACAGACTCCGGATGGATACGAGGTTGACAGTAATGGAGAGTGGATCACAAATGAATAAGACCACATAGATTTACGGACCAGGAGCCGGCTTTCTGTTTTGGAAAGCCGGCTCTTCTGGCTTTATTTCAGAAAAGCCATTGCGGATGCCGGAAAGTCCATATATAATGAAAAGAAAATCATTCAGAGGATGGGGTAATCCCTATGGAGATCAGACAAGAGATAAAACAGTATAAGCCGTGGAATGACCAGGAGCGAAGGGACAGGGAGGTGATCCTTGCCTGCCTCATGGCCTGCCCTGACATTTTTTTCAGAACCAGCCTTACGATGCACATGACAGCCTCGGCCTGGACGGTGAACCGGAACAGGGATAAGGTGCTCATGATCTACCACAACATTTATGATTCCTGGTCCTGGATGGGGGGACACGCGGACGGGGAGGAGGATCTTCTGGCAGTGGCCATTAAGGAGGTGAGGGAGGAGAGCGGCGTCACCTGGGTAAGGCCGGTGTCAGAGGACATCTTTTCCCTGGAGGTTTTGACCGTGGATGGGCATGAAAAGGGGGGAGAGTATGTGCCGGGCCATCTGCACTTAAACGCGACATACCTTTTAGAAGCCCATGAGGATGAGCCTCTGACAGTCAAGCCTGACGAGAACAGCGGCGCGGCCTGGTTTGGGCTGGAGGAAGCCATAAAGGCCTCCTCGGAGCCATGGTTTCGCCAGAGGGTCTACGGGAAGCTGAATCAAAAGCTGAAACATGTCATTGCAAAATAGGAAGACTTGTTATATACTATTAGGGATTTGTGAAATAAACCTAGAGAAAAGGATGGATGTTGGATATGGCATTATTGGAGACATGGCGGAATTTAGCCTATGGCGACGGCCTGAATGATAAAGAGAAAGAGAGATTCTGGTCCGGATATTTTGAGGTTGAGAAGGGGATCTACGAGAAGATCCTGTCCGACCCCTCCCAGGTCATTGAGGGAACGGTGAAGGAGCTGGCCGAGAAGTACGGCGCGGAGCTGCTGATTATGACCGGTTTTCTTGACGGGATCAATGAAAGCTTAAAAGGATATCAGAACCCCATTGATACCATGGAAGAAGACACGGCAGTGAAGATTGAGATTGATCCGGAGAGACTTTACTACAATATGGTGGAGGCCAAGGCGGACTGGCTGTACAATCTTCCCATGTGGGACAATATCCTGACAGATGAGAAGAGAAAAGAACTTTACAAAGCCCAGAAGGCTTCCGGAACCATCGTAAAGGGGCCGAAGATCGGGCGCAATGATCCCTGTCCCTGCGGCAGCGGATTAAAGTATAAGAAGTGCTGCGGCAAGAACAAATAAGGGATATAAAAGCAGAGACATCCTGCGGATGGCCTCTGCTTTCTGTATCAGTGGAAGAAAAACAGGGGGAGTACCGTGGACGCGTACACAAACTTTGCGGAAGTATATGATGGATTTATGGATAATGTCCCATACAGACAATGGGCAGACTACATCCAGGACCTTCTGAGAGAACAGGGGATCCGGGATGGCCTTGTGCTGGAGCTGGGATGCGGCACAGGAAGCCTGACAGAGCTGCTGGCCGGGAAGGGATATGACATGATCGGGGTGGACAACTCCGGCGATATGCTGCAGATTGCCATGGAGAAGCGGGAAGTTTCCGGGTCTGACATCCTGTATCTTCTCCAGGACATGCGGGAGTTTGAACTGTACGGGACCGTCAGGGCTGTGGTCAGCATCTGTGATTCCATGAATTATATCACGGAATATGAGGACCTGGTTCAGGTGCTGCGCCTGGTGAATAATTATCTGGACCCGGAGGGCATCCTGATCTTTGATCTGAACACAGAATACAAGTACCTTCAGGTTCTGGGAGATAACACCATCGCGGAATGCCGGGAGGACAAAAGCTTTATCTGGGACAATCACTATGACAATAAGACAGGGATCAACCAGTATGACCTGACCCTGTTTATCTGTCAGCAGGGGGATTTATACAGACGTTTTGACGAGACTCACTACCAGAGAGCATATGGTATGGAGGAGATTCGCCGGGCCGTCTGTGAGGCCGGGCTGGAACTGGTAGCCATGTACGACGCCTTTTCCAGAGAACCCATAAAGGAAGACAGCGAACGGGTCTATGTCATAGCCAGAGAACATGGAAAAGAAAGGATGAGATAAGAGATGGCAGACTATTTGATCAGAGGAACCGCCGCGGGAGGACAGGTGAGGGTTTTCGGCGCTACCACAAAGGACCTGGTAGAGAAAGCCAGAGAGAGCCACAATACCAGCCCCGTGGCTACCGCGGCTCTGGGACGGCTTTTGACAGCGGGAGCCATGATGGGGAGCATGATGAAAAACCAGGATGACCTGCTGACCTTAAAGATTGACTGTGACGGCCCCATAGGCGGCCTGACCGTGACCGCGGATTCAAAAGGGAATGTAAAAGGGTATGTGAACAATCCCCTGGTGGTGCTGCCCAGCAATGACAAGGGGAAACTGGATGTAGGCGGCGCTCTGGATATCGGAGTGCTCAGTGTGATCCAGGACATTGGCTTAAAGGAGCCGTATGTGGGGCAGACGATTCTGGTGAGCGGGGAGATCGCGGAGGATCTCACCTACTATTACGCCACCTCGGAGCAGACTCCTTCCAGCGTGGCCTTAGGGGTACTGATGAACAGGGACAATACGGTAAAGCAGGCGGGAGGATTTATCATCCAGCTGATGCCGGACGCGTCAGAGGAAGTGGTCAGCGCTCTGGAGAAAAGGGTGGGAGAGATTTCTTCTGTCACCTCCCTTTTAGATGAAGGGATGAGCCCGGAGGAGATCTTAGGACAGATTCTGGGGGATATGGACCTGGAGATCACAGACAGGACAGGAACCCGCTTTTTCTGCGACTGCCACAAGGAGAGGGTGGAGAAAGCCCTGATCAGCATTGGCAGACAGGAGCTGCAGTCCATGATCGACGACGGAAAGCCGGTTGAGATCAACTGCCATTTCTGCAATGCCAATTATGAGTTTACGGTGGAGGAGCTTCGGGGACTTCTTGAGCGGACGGCAAGATAAAATTGTTTCTGCTCATAATCGGGCGGGGGAGGCCCTTTCCCCTGCTCGTCGTGCCGGGGCGGGGCCGCTTTAGCGGCCATATTCCTTTCCGTCCCGTGTACACAAAAAACGTGCCTATAAGGCACGTTTTCTGTTTAATCAAAGTACGGTGTAGAGCTCTCTTCTTACATAATTCCAATCCCCCCAGGCATTCGGCCGAAGGCTTTATCCCTTTTGAAAAGATATAATATATGATAGAATGAAAAAGGTACACTGATAACTAGTTGATTATAATTTTGTCACATTCGTGGCCTGTGGTCCCTTTGCGCCTTCGATGACGTCAAACTCAACAGCGGCACCTTCATCCAGTGACTTGTATCCTTCCATATTCAGGCCTGAATAGTGAACAAATACATCGTTGCCCTCCTCGTCACAGATGAAGCCGTAACCCTTCTGATTGTTGAACCACTTTACGGTACCCTTGCTCATGATGCCTACCTCCAAATAGATATAAAAATAAAGTTTATGCTGCAGGACATTCTGCAACTTACCTAAGAATAACATAATCGGCAAACAGTGTCAAATAGTTTTGTGGAAATATGAGAAAAGTTATGTTAAAATGTTACTTAGCATATGTCAAATCCCGGCCCGTGCCGGTACATTGATCAGGGAGGAGAGAAGATGATAAAACCGGGGAATATAAGAAATCATTTTCAAACGATCACAGAACACAAGCTGCTGGTGATGAAACACTGTTTTCAGGTGGGGCTTTATGGACAGGGGCTGCTCCACGACTTGTCAAAGTATGGACCAGAGGAGTTCCTGAGCGGAGCGTATTATTATCAGGGAAACCGAAGCCCTCACGCGGCGGCCAGGGAGATTTGCGGGTTTTCTTCGGCCTGGCTCCACCACAAGGGGAGGAACAAGCACCACTTCGAGTATTGGATTGATTATACCAGCAAAAAGGAGGAGGGGCTGGTTGGCCACAAGATGCCGCTGCGGTATGTGGTGGAGATGGTTATGGACCGGATCGCGGCCAGCAAAGTTTATAAAGGCGGGGATTATACCCGCAAAAGCCCTTTGGAGTACTATGAGAGGGAAAAACCTTTTATTCTGATGCACCAGGAGACCAGGGCCCTTTTGGAGAAGCTTCTTCGGATGCTGGCGGAGAAGGGGGAGGAGAGGACATTTGCCTATATAAGGAAATTGCTGAAAAAAGGAAAATACTGAGAACGCGCATAGAAACCGCTGTTTTGACGCAGATTGATAAGGAAAGAGAATGTTCGCGAAAGGAGCGGCGGCTATGAATCGTGATGAGAAGAAGACGGAAAAAGAGATTGAAGAGAAAGAAAATGAAAAGCTGGAAGAGTACGGGCAGATGACCCTGGAGGACAACCAGAACAAGAGGAAGATCCACCTTCTGTCCATTATCGGGGAGGTGGAGGGCCATGAGAATTCCCCCAGCAATTCCAAGACCACCAAGTATGACCATGTGCTGCCTCAACTGGCGGCTTTGGAGGACGACGACAAGGTGGAAGGCATGCTGGTGCTGTTAAACACATCAGGCGGCGACGTGGACGCGGGCCTTGCCATAGCGGAGATGATCGCTTCCCTGTCCATGCCCACGGTGTCTCTTGTCCTGGGAGGAAGCCATTCCATCGGTGTGCCCCTGGCAGTGTCTACAGATTATTCATTTATCGTCCCCACAGGGACCATGATGGTTCATCCCGTCAGAATGACAGGCATGGTAATCGGCGCTTCCCAGACTTATGAATATTTTGAGATGATTCAGGACCGGATCATAAGTTTTGTGTCAGGCCACTCAGACATTGAATATGACCAGGTGAAGCGGCTGATGCTGAACACGGAGATGCTCACAAGGGATTTAGGAACCGTGCTGGTGGGAAAGGAGGCCGTGGACCAGGGGCTTATTGATGAGGTTGGCGGCATACGGGAGGCTCTAACCAAGCTGCACCAGCTAATTGACCAGAAGAACGGCCAATAATTCTATGTCCTTGCAATTTCTCCCATTTTTTTGTATACTATCTTCATTGAAAAGAAAGAGGAATTTGTAAGGAGGCATAAAACTGGTGGCTCAGGCAGCAAAAAACAGTAAGGTAACCGCAAAGAAGACCCCGGCGTCAAAGGCAAGAACCCAGACAAAAAACAGGGCACAGACGTCCCAGGCCAGGAAACAGGCTCAGGGGCGGAGACAGGATTACGAGCCGGAGCCGGAACAGGGGTTTATGAGGGAAGAGGTGCTTCTGATAGCGTCTTTTGCCCTGGCGGTGCTGTTATTTTTAAGTAACTTTCATTTGTGTGGTGTAGCAGGAGATTATCTGAGAAAGGTGCAGTTGGGAATCTTTGGGATGATTGGCTTTGTTGCACCTGTTCTTTTGTTTGTAGGAACCTGTTTCGCCATGTCCAATCAGGGGAACCCTATCGCGGCTTTGAAGATCGGGGCCGCGGTGGTGGGTACCCTGGCTCTGTGCGGACTGTCAGAGATGCTGTTTGGAGGCGGGTACAAAGACGGGCAGAAGATCGTGGATGCCTTCGCGCGGTCATCGGAAAAAGGCGTGGGAGGCGGGTTTGTAGGCGGTGTCCTGGCTCAGGGGCTGGGTTCCGCGGTGGGAGTTGTGGGAACCTATCTCCTTCTCCTGGTGATCCTGGTCATCTGCTGCGTCTGCGTCACAGAGCGCTCCCTGGTCGCGGTGGTGAAGAGAGGCGGCGGAAGGGCCTATCAGTACGCCAGGGAGGATGCGGACCGCAGGCGGGTTCGGAGGGAAGAAAAGAGAGAAGAGAAAAACCGTCTGAGGGAAGAGCAGCGGGTAAGAGGAGTCAACTTAAGCTCCACCAAACTGGGACAGGCTAAGGAGGAGTATCCGGAAGAACCATTCTATGACCAGCCGGAAGATTTTGAGGAGGAGAGTCGGCAGCCTGTGACCAAGGCGGTTCCCGAGACAGCTTTAAAGGACATGCCGCCGGAGGCGGACCGCCAGGAGGATGTGTTTACAGGCAAGATCAACCTGCCGCCGGATTACATAGATGAGGAGGAAGACAGCGTGCCCTTTGACGACGAGGATGTGATCGTTGTCCACGAGGCGTTGAGGGCCGCTTGGCAGGAGGCGGCGGATCAGGCCATGGCGGAGGAAGGCCTGGAAAACATCAGTATACGGCAGGAAGAGATGGAGGGACCGGGCCCTGGTTACGGGACCCGGTTCGGGGGAAAGGTTCAGGAAGAACTGTACAGCCCAAAACCGGCTGATGGATTTGAGGAAGAGTTGTACACAGGGGAGTCCTATGGGGACACCCCGCCCGCCCAGGAGACGGAGGACTGGTATTTTGATGATCCGGAGCCCGCGGAGGAACTTATGCCGGAGGAAGTTACCAGCTGGGTGCCGGAGCTTCCCGGGGAACCTGAGGTGTCCACAAGGATCACGGATGACTTTGAGATTCCGGAGGAGACAAAGCGGGTGGTGACAGCCACGGGAAAGATCATTGAGAGCGACACCCAGGCCCTGAAAAAGAAACTGGAATCCAGGCGGCAGGAGATAAAAGAGTCAGAAGGCACAGACGCGCTGAGCCTTGCGGCACAGATCCGGCAGAAGGAGACCGTAAAGAGGGAATACCTGTTCCCGCCGGTAAGCCTTTTAAACCGGGGATCCAGGCCTGCCGGAGCCTACTCAGAGCAGGAATACAAAGACACGGCCATCAAGCTGCAGCAGACCCTTAAGAATTTCGGGGTGGGAGTCACGGTCACCAACATCAGCTGCGGCCCCGCGGTGACCCGGTATGAGCTCCATCCGGAACAGGGTGTGAAAGTCAGCAAGATCGTGGGACTGGCGGATGACATCAAGCTGAGCCTGGCCGCGGCGGATATCCGCATTGAGGCACCGATCCCGGGAAAATCCGCGGTAGGCATCGAGGTGCCCAACAAGGAGAATGTGACCGTATATTTGAGAGAGATCTTTGAATCAGAAGAATTTAAGAAGGCGTCATCCAGATTGTCCTTTGCCGTGGGCAAAGACATCGGAGGTCAGGTGGTGGTGACCAATATCGCCAAGATGCCCCATCTTCTGATCGCGGGCGCGACCGGCTCCGGCAAGTCCGTGTGCATTAATACCCTGATTATGAGTATACTCTACAAGGCAAGTCCGGACGACGTGAAGATGATCATGGTGGATCCAAAGGTTGTGGAATTAAGCGCCTACAACGGCATCCCGCACCTGCTGATCCCTGTGGTCACAGACCCCAAGAAGGCTTCCGGGGCTCTAAACTGGGCGGTCGCGGAGATGATGAGCCGCTACGACAAGTTTGCCCAGTACGGCGTGAGAAACTTAGATGGGTATAACGCCAAGATTGAGAGGATCAAGGATATTGAAGATGAGAACAAGCCGGAGAAGATGCCTCAGATCGTCATTATCGTGGACGAGCTGGCGGACCTGATGATGGTTTCGCCCGGTGAGGTGGAGGATGCCATCTGCCGTCTGGCGCAGCTTGCCAGGGCGGCGGGGATCCATCTTGTTATTGCCACCCAGAGGCCTTCGGTCAATGTTATCACAGGACTGATCAAGGCCAATGTGCCCTCCAGGATTGCCTTTGCCGTGTCGTCGGGAGTGGATTCCAGGACCATTATCGACATGTACGGGGCAGAGAAGCTACTGGGGAAGGGTGATATGCTGTTTTATCCATCGGGAATTCCCAAGCCTCAGAGGGTCCAGGGCGCTTTTGTGTCAGACCAGGAGGTGGCGGCGGTGGTGGAATTTCTCACAGCTCAGAACTCAGCGCCGGAGTACCGGACCGATATTGAGAGCAGGATGGCGGTTCCGGCTGCCGCCGCTTCCCCGGAACAGAAGAACAATGGCCGGGATGAATATTTTGAACAGGCAGGCAAATTCATCATAGAGAAAGACAAGGCTTCCATCGGGATGCTCCAGAGGATGTACAAGATCGGCTTCAACCGCGCCGCCAGGATCATGGATCAGCTGGCAGAAGCGGGAGTGGTGGGAGAAGAAGAGGGAACGAAGCCCAGGAAAGTTTTGATGACTATGGAAGAGTTTGAAGACCTGTTGACACAGGACCTATAAAAGGAGGAAAATGTACATGAAGACAGACATTCAGATCGCTCAGGAAGCAACCATGCTGCCGATCAAAGAAGTGGCGGCCGCTTACGGCATTAAGGAAGATGACCTGGAACTCTACGGAAAATACAAGGCCAAACTCACTGATGATCTGTGGGATGAGGTGAAAGACCGTCCAAGCGCCAAGCTGGTGCTGGTGACGGCCATCAACCCCACGCCGGCCGGCGAGGGCAAGACCACTACCAGCGTAGGCTTGGGAGACGCCCTGTCAAAGCTGGGAAAGAAGACCCTGATCGCTCTCAGAGAGCCGTCCCTGGGGCCCTGCTTTGGAATCAAGGGGGGCGCGGCTGGCGGCGGTTATGCCCAGGTGGTCCCCATGGAAGATTTAAACCTCCATTTTACCGGCGACTTCCACGCCATCACTTCTGCCAACAACCTTCTGGCGGCCCTTCTTGACAACCATATCCAGCAGGGCAATGCCCTGAACATTGACACACGGCAGATTCTGTGGAAGAGATGTCTGGATATGAATGACCGTGTCCTCAGGAACGTGGTGGTAGGCCTGGGCGCTAAGGCTGACGGCGTGGTGAGAGAGGATCATTTTGTCATCACCGTGGCCTCGGAGATCATGGCGATCCTGTGTCTGGCCGATGACATGGCGGATCTGAAGGACAGGCTGGGAAAGATCATTGTGGCTTACAATTACGCCGGGGAGCCGGTAACCGCGAAAGATCTCAACGGAGTGGGTGCCATGGCGGCGCTTTTAAAGGATGCCATCAAGCCCAACCTGATCCAGACCTTAGAGCACACAGGCGCTGTGGTTCACGGAGGTCCCTTCGCGAACATTGCCCACGGCTGCAACAGCGTGCGGGCCACAAAGACCGCGTTGAAGCTGGCTGATATTGTGGTGACGGAAGCCGGTTTCGGAGCGGATCTTGGGGCCGAGAAATTCCTTGACATAAAGTGCCGCAAAGCAGGGCTGAAACCAGACGCGGTAGTGCTGGTGGCCACTGTGAGGGCCTTAAAGTACAACGGAGGCGTGGCCAAGGCGGATCTTGGGACCGAGAACTTAGAGGCTCTTAAGAAAGGCATTGTCAATCTGGAAAAACACATCGAGAACATCCAGAAATACGGAGTTCCGGTGGTGGTGACCCTGAATTCGTTCACCTCGGATACTGAGGCGGAATATGCATATATTAAAGAGTTTTGTGAGGGTAAGGGCTGTGAGTTCGCGCTGTCAGAGGTATGGGCCAAGGGCGGCGAGGGCGGCAGGGCTCTGGCGGAAAAGGTGATCGCCACCTTAGAGACCAGGGAGAGCCACTACAGGCCGCTGTATCCCGACGACATGAGTCTGGAAGACAAGATCGCCACAGTAGCCAGGGAGATCTACGGCGCGGACGGCGTCACCTATGTTCCCGCGGCAAAGAAGGCCCTTCAGAAGATCACGGATATGGGCTTTGGCGATTTGCCGGTATGCATGGCCAAGACCCAGTACTCCTTGTCAGATGACCAGAACAAATTGGGACGGCCAACTGGATTCTCCATCAATGTGAGAGACGCCTATGTGTCCGCGGGAGCGGGCTTTGTGGTAGTCCTTACGGGAGCCATTATGACCATGCCGGGACTTCCCAAAAAGCCGGCGGCAGACAATATTGACGTCAACGAAGAGGGAGCCATTACCGGATTATTCTAAATTTGGAGGAAGGCATGAAGATATCAGAAAGCCTGAGCAAACTATCGTACACCCTTCTGGCCGGGGACCGGGACGCGTCGGTCCGGGAGGTAGTATATGATTCCAGAAAAGCGGTTCCGGATGGGGTGTTTGTGTGCATGAAGGGCTCCAGAAGGGATTCCCACGACTATATCCCCCAGGTTCTCGAGGCAGGCGTCACTGTCCTTGTGGTGGAAAAGGAGCTTGAAGACCTGCCCTGTGCCCTGCCGGAGGGAGTCACTGTTTTTAAGGTGGATAACGCCAGGGAGGCATTAGCCCACCTGTCTGCCGCCAGGTTCGGCTATCCCGCCCGGAAGCTGACCTGCATCGGCGTCACAGGGACCAAGGGGAAAACCACTACCACCTATATGATCAAGGCGATTTTGGAGGCAGCGGGGAAAAAGGCAGGGCTGATCGGCACCGCTGGGGCTGTCATCGGAGACAGGACCTGGCCTACCATAAACACCACGCCGGAGTCCTATGAGCTTCACCAGTATTTCGCGAAAATGGTGGAAGAGGGCTGTGAGTACATGATCATGGAGGTGTCCTCCCAGGGGCTGAAGATGCACCGGGTGGATGGGATTTCTTTTGATTACGGGATCTTCACCAACATCTCCAGAGACCATATCGGGCCTGATGAACACGCGGATTTTGATGAGTACTTAAGCTGCAAGTCCAGACTGCTGGACTTGTGCGGAGTGGGCCTTGTGAACAGGGACGATGAGCATTTTCAGGAGATCACAAAAGGACGGACCTGTAAAATACGAACCTACAGCCTGGATAACCCGGCGGACTTCAGGGCCTCAGATATCCGGTATGTGAGGGAGCCGGATTTTGTGGGCCTGGAATTCCTTGTGGGCGGGCAGGCGAATCTGGATGTGAAGGTGAACATACCGGGAAGGTTCAACGTATATAACGCCATGGCGGCAGTGTGCCTGTGCGGTCTGCTAAAGCTTCCTCAGGAAGCCATCTGTCATGGGCTGGAGCACATCTATGTAAACGGCCGGATGGAGATCGTCCACACGTCGGCAAAGTTCACGGTCATCGTAGACTATGCCCACAACGCGGTGAGCATGGAAAGCCTTCTGAACACCTTAAGGGATTACCACCCAAGACGTCTGGTGTGTGTGTTTGGCTGCGGAGGCAACCGGTCAAAGGACCGGCGTTACTCCATGGGAGAGATCGGCGGAAAGCTGGCGGATCTGTGCGTCGTCACCTCCGACAACTCCAGGTACGAGAAGCCGGAGGATATTATCGCGGATATCCGAGGAAGCATTGAGAAGACAGGCGGAGCTTATGTGGAGATCCCGGACCGCAGGGAGGCTATCCAGTACAGCATCACTCACGCCCAGCCGGGGGATATGATCGCGGTCATCGGAAAAGGCCATGAGGATTACCAGGAGGTCAACGGGGTTCGGCATCCGTTTTTGGACCGTCAGGTCATCAAAGAGATTATTACGAAACTGGAACAGGGAGGCATGTGATGGAACATATGACAGCCAGACAGCTTGCTCAGGCCTGCGGCGGGAGGCTTCTTCTGGGAGATCCCGAAACGCCTGTAAAACACATCAGCCTGAATTCCAACACCATGGAGGGGAACGATCTGTTCGTTCCCCTTATTGGGGAAAAAGTGGATGCCCATTGTTTTATAAACCAGGCCTTCGCCAACGGGGCGGCGGCGGCCCTTACCAGTGAGCATTCCCAGGCTCCTCAGGGAGCCGGAGGGGTGTGGATCCAGGTGGAGGACACAAAAAAGGCTCTCCAGGATATTGGAAGATGGTACCGCCGCCGCTTAAGTCTTCCCATTATCGGAATCACCGGGAGCGTGGGCAAGACAACCACCAGGGAGATGGTGGCGGCGGCTTTGTCGGCCAGGCGCAGGGTATTTAAGACACCGGGAAATTATAACAGCCAGGTAGGGGTTCCGGTAACCTTGTCAAAGATCGGGGGATCCGACGAGATAGCGGTTATTGAGCTGGGCATGAGCGAGCCGGGGGAGATGACGGTGATCGCCCGGATCGCCTGTCCCGACATGGCTGTGATCACCAACATCGGGGTTACCCACATAGGACAGCTGGGAAGCCAGGAGAATATTTACCGGGAAAAGATGTCCATCCAGGATGGGCTAAAGCCGGGAGGAACCCTGATCCTCAATGGAGACGATCCCTGGCTGGCCCGGGCCGGGGCAAAAGAGGGATGCTCAACCGTGTACTACGGCACAGGAGAACACTGTGACTATAGGGCGGAAGAGATCCGGATCAAGGACGGCTATCCTTCCTTCACCGCGGTGTGCCCCGGGAAGAAAGTTCCTGTTAAGCTGAGAGTCATGGGAAAACACCAGGTAGGCAATGCCCTGGCGGCCCTGGCGGCGGCGGATCTAAACGGAGTGGACTTAGAAGGGGCGGCCGCGTCTCTTGAGACATTTGAAGGGTACCAGGGCCGGCAGCAGCGGTATGAGAGGGACGGAATTCTGTTTATTGACGACACCTACAATGCCAGCCCTGTTTCCATGAAAGGGGCCATTGACATCCTGTCTTCCCTGGACAGAACCGGCAGGAGGATCGCGGTTTTGGCGGATATGAAGGAGCTGGGGGAAGAGGAGGAGAGGTTCCACCGGGAGGTGGGAGAGTATGTGGGAGAGAGCCGTATCGATCTCCTTGTGACCTACGGCAGTCTGGCAGAAGCGATTGGGGCTGGGGCCATTAAGGCTTGTCCCGGACTGTTGACTGTCCATTTTCAGGATAGAGAGGAGCTGGAGCGGTATCTTCTGGGTCAGCTGAGAGAAGGAGACGCTGTTCTGTTAAAAGGCTCCAACAGCATGAAGTTAGGAGAAGTGGCACAGCATGTATGCCAATATCATCATTGATATTTCTCATGAAAAATTGGATAAGACGTTCCAGTACCGGATTCCCCCTGAGTTGGAGGATCAGATCCAGGCGGGCACACAGGTGGAGATTCCTTTCGGCGCGGGCAACCGTTTAAGAAAAGGCTATGTGGTGGGACTGACTGAGAAGGAGGAGTTTGACAAGGAGCGTATTAAACCAGTGGCTGGGGTTGTTGCCGGAAGCGTGACGGCAGAGTCCCAGCTGATTCAGCTTGCCTGGTGGATGAAGGAGAGGTATGGTTCCACCATGAACCAGGCCCTGAAGACCGTGCTCCCGGTAAAACAGAAGGTTAAGCAGAAGCAGGCCCGGTTTATCCGCCGCCTTCTCACAAGGGAGGAGACCCTGGAGGCAGCCAGGGAGGCAGGCAGAAAGCACTACAAAGCAAGGGAACGGCTTCTCCTGGCCCTGGCCGACGGGATGGAGATCCCGTGGCAGGTGGCCATGGATCAGATGAACTTATCCCCGGCCACCTTAAAGCCCATGGCTGAGAAAGGCCTCATCGCCCTGGTAAGTGAGACGGTTTTTAGAAATCCCAGAATCCAGGGGGATGCGGCTGCCGGGGACATCTCGCTCAACCAGGAGCAGAGCCGGATCGCCGCTGAGTTTAGGGACCGCTATGACAAAGGCATCCGGGAGAAGGCCCTTGTCTACGGGGTGACAGGCAGCGGCAAGACAGAGGTATACATGGAGATGATCAGCCATGTCCTTCAAAAGGGAAGGCAGGTCATCGTCCTGATCCCGGAGATCGCTTTGACCTATCAGACGGTCATGCGGTTTTACAGCCGGTTTGGCGGTCTGGTATCCATCATCAATTCCCGCATGTCCGCTGGTGAGAGGTATGATCAGTTTGAGAGGGCCAGAAGCGGGGAGGCGCGGATCATGATCGGCCCCAGGTCCGCGTTGTTTACTCCATTTTCCGACTTAGGGCTGATCATCATTGATGAGGAACACGAGACTGCCTACAAAAGCGAGATTTCGCCCAGATATCACGCCAGGGAGACGGCTGAGCACCTGGCTGAGATGAATGACGCCGCCCTGGTGCTTGGCTCCGCCACCCCGTCTTTGGAGGCCTATTCCAGGGCCTTGAGGGGAGAGTACGGTATGTACCAGCTGACAAAGCGGGCCAAGGAGGCTTCCCGCATGGCAAATGTCCAGGTCATAGACCTTCGGGAAGAGTTAAAAAGCGGCAACCGGTCCATATTCAGCCGCGGACTCCAGGAGGCCATGACCAAACGCCTGGAAAGGGGGCAGCAGACCATGCTGTTCATGAACCGAAGAGGGTATGCCAGCTTTGTATCCTGCCGTTCCTGCGGGGAGGCTATCCGGTGTCCCCACTGTGACGTGACCCTGACCCTCCACTTTGGACAGAAGCTGGTGTGCCACTACTGTGGATATGAGGTGAAGACGCCGAACCTGTGCCCATCTTGCGGCTCCCCCTACATCGCGGGGTTCGGAACAGGAACCCAGAAGATCGAGGAGATGACTAAAAGGATGTTTCCTCAGGCCAGGGTATTGCGGATGGACATGGACACCACATCGAAAAAGGGGGGGCACCAGGAGATCCTTTCCGCCTTTGCCGACGGCCGGGCGGATATTCTAATCGGGACCCAGATGATCGTCAAGGGCCACGATTTTCCAAACGTGACCCTGGTGGGAGTTTTGGCCGCGGATCTGTCTCTGTACACCTCGGATTTCCGGTGTGGTGAGCGGACCTTCCAGCTGCTGACCCAGGCCGCCGGAAGAGCGGGAAGGGGGGAGCTGCAGGGGGAGGTGCTGATCCAGACTTACAATCCGGAGCACTACAGCATCCAGTGCGCCGCCAGCCAGGATTATGAGTCCTTTTATGCCAAGGAGATGGTGTACCGGGACATGCTCCGTTACCCTCCCTCCTGCCAGATGATGGCGGTTCTGGCTTCCTGCCCTCAGGAGGAGACCCTTGAGACCGCCATGACAGACTTAAACAAGTGGGCCATGGAAGCCGGGAAGGGACAGGCCGTCCAGATCATCGGCCCTGCCCAGGCCACAATTTACAAAGTTAATGATATATATAGAAAAATTTTATACTTGAAAGACGAAAACTATGATATACTAATAAAATTGAAAAACCATATGGACGATAACAGCCGCCAGGCATCATGGCACGGACATGTGGCCGTGCAGTATGATTTCGCGTGAAAGAGAGGATAAATAGAAAAATGGCATTGAGACAGGTCAGGACCATCGGAGATGATATTCTATATAAAAAATGTAAGCCTGTGAAGGAGATGACCCCCAGGACCGCGCAGTTGATCGATGACATGTTTGAGACGATGTACGAGAATTGCGGAGTGGGCCTCGCGGCTCCCCAGGTAGGGGTTTTAAAACAGATCGTGGTCATCGACGTAGAGGATGGGGATCAGTACCTGCTGATCAACCCTGAGATCATTGAAGAGGAGGGAACTCAGACCGGTCACGAGGGGTGCTTAAGCGTGCCGGGCAAGTCCGGCATCGTCACAAGGCCGGACAAGGTGAAGGTCAGGGCCCTGGACGAGAACATGGAGCCGTTTATCCTGGAAGGCGAGGGCATGCTTGCCCGGGCCATCTGCCATGAGTGCGATCATTTAAAAGGTGAGCTGTACGTCTCCTTGGTACAAGGGGACCTGGTGGATGTGGAAGACCTGGAAGAAGAGGAGGAGTAGGATGCGGATCGTATTTATGGGAACCCCTGACTTTTCGGTGCCGGTTCTGGAAGCCCTGGTGAGAGAGGGGCATCAGGTTGTGGGGGTGGTAACTCAGCCTGACAAGCCCAAGGGGAGAGGCAAGGCGGTGCTCATGACGCCGGTGAAGGAGAAAGCCCTGGAGCTGGGACTTTCCGTCTACCAGCCCTTAAAGGTTCGGGAACCGGAGTTTGTGGAGGTATTGAAAGGGCTGACACCGGATATCATGGTAGTGGTGGCCTTTGGGCAGATCCTTACCAAGACAGTCCTTGAGATCCCGCCAAAGGGCTGCGTCAACGTCCATGCCTCCCTGCTTCCAAAGTACCGGGGCGCGGCGCCTATTCAGTGGGCCATCATTGACGGGGAGAAAGAGACAGGGGTCACCACCATGATGATGGACCAAGGGATCGACACCGGAGATATGCTGGAGAAGGCCCCGGTGGCCATCACGGATGAAGAGACAGGAGACAGCCTCCACGACAAATTGAGTCAGGCAGGAGCCAGACTGATTATTTCCACCTTAAAAAAGATTGAGGATGGGACCATCTCCCCAATGCCCCAGACCAATGAAGGAACCTGCTATGCCAAGATGCTTAAGAAGACCATGGGAAATATTGACTGGACCATGGAAGCCAGGGCCATAGAGCGGCTGGTGAGAGGCTTAAACTCCTGGCCGGGAACCTACACCAGGTGGAAGGGAAAGACCTTAAAGATCTGGAAGGCAGCTCCTGTGGATCAGGAGTACGAGGGCGTGTGCGGGCAGGTGGTCGCGGGAGATGGCCGCTCCCTTCTGGTTAAGACGGGAAAAGGGGCTCTGTCCCTTCTGGAGCTGCAGCCTGAGGGGAAGAAGCGGATGCCAGTGGACGCTTTTCTCAGAGGCTATCCCATAGAGGCGGGGACTGTATTTGAAGGAGAACCAAAGGAAGTTTAGAAAGGAGCTGGTTATATGTACGGCGGTTATTATGGATTTGGATTTTTTGATCCGACAATGATCCTGCTGGTGATCGGAACCGTGTTGTCCCTTATGGCGTCGGCAGGGGTGAACAGCACGTTTTCCAAATATTCCAGAGTCAGAAGCACCACAGGGATGACTGGGGGAGAGGCTGCCAGAAGGCTGCTGCAGTCCCAGGGAATCTATGATGTTTCGGTCCGGGCCGTGTCCGGCAATCTGACGGATCACTATGACCCCAGAACCAAGACGGTAAATCTGTCGGACAGCGTATTTGGCTCCCCGTCGGTGGCAGCCATCGGGGTGGCGGCCCATGAGTGCGGCCACGCCATCCAGGATAACTTAGGATACGTGCCCCTCAGGATGCGCGCGGCTTTTGTGCCTGTGGCCAATTTTGGCAGCAAGCTGTCCTGGCCCCTGATCCTTCTTGGACTTTTGCTGGGAGGAAATAACATGCTGACCCAGATCGGCATCTGGATGTTTTTGGCAGTGGTGCTGTTTCAGCTGATCACCTTGCCGGTGGAGTTTAACGCTTCCAGCCGCGCGGTGCGGCTCGTGGATCAGCTTGGAATCTTAAGCGGACAGGAAGTGAGCCAGACAAAAAGCGTCCTGGGAGCAGCTGCCATGACCTACGTGGCAGCGGCGGCGGCATCCGTGCTTCAGCTTCTGCGTCTGGTCATACTGTTTGGAGGAAACAGGAGACGTGACTAGGGAAAATCATAAAAACCATATGAATGTCAGGGAGCTGGCCCTGGACATCCTCATGGAAGTGCTGGAACGAGGCGGGTTGAGCCATGTGGTCCTTAACCAGGCCCTCAGCAAATATCAGTATTTGGAAAAACAGGACAGGGCTTTTGTCACCCGGGTGACAGAAGGAACCCTGGAATACCTGATCCAGATCGACTATGTGATCGGACAGTATTCCAAAACAAAGATAGAAAAAATGAAGCCCCTGATCAGAACGCTGCTGCGGATGTCCGTGTATCAGATCCTCCGCATGGACAGGATCCCTGACAGCGCCGTGTGCGATGAGGCGGTAAAGCTGGCTGTCAAACGCCGGTTTCAGGGGCTTAAAGGATTTGTCAACGGGGTTTTGAGGGCCATAGCCAGGGGAAAGGGAGAGCTGGTGTTTCCAGATGATTCCGTCCGCTACTCCATGCCTGGCTGGCTTATAGACATGTGGAAGAAAGAGTATCCCGAGACCGTGGTATATGAGATGCTGAACGCTTTTTTAGAGAAACGCAGGCTCTGCGTCCGGTTAAAGGGAACGCCGAGAGAAAGGCAGAGGACAGAGGAAAGCCTTCAGAGCCAGGGAGCGGTGGTGGAGAAAAGCGAATATTCAGAAGAGATCCGGTATCTTTCCGGTATTGACCATTTGGAGGCCCTGGCGGCTTTTCGGGATGGATGGATTCAGGTACAGGACTTAAGCTCCAGCTTTGTGGCCCTGGCGGCAGCTCCCAGGAAGGGGCAGTACTGCGTTGACGTCTGCGCCGCTCCCGGTGGGAAGAGCCTTCATATGGCGGATCTTCTGGGAGACCAGGGATTTGTGGAGGCCAGGGACATCAGCCAGAACAAGATCGCCCTGATCGAGGACAATATCCGCCGTCATGGTGTGTCCAACATAAGGACCAGGGTCATGGATGCCTTGGAGTTTGACCAGGAATCCGCGGAAAAGGCAGATATTCTTCTCGCGGATCTCCCCTGCTCCGGCCTTGGGATCCTGGGGCGGAAGCCGGATATCAAGTACCGGGTATCCCCGGAATCCATATCGGAGCTGGCTGAGCTTCAGAGAAAGATCCTGTCAGTGGTATGGCGGTACGTGAAGCCTCAGGGGACTCTGGTGTACAGCACCTGTACGATCAGCAGGAAAGAGAATGAAGAGAACGCGGCCTGGTTCGCGGAGGAATATCCTTTCGAGCCAGTGAATATAGAACAACGATTAGGTGGGAAACTGCGGTCAGAGACCTTAAAAAAGGGGTATATCCAGCTATTGCCTGGGGCTTATCCCGGAGACGGTTTCTTTCTGGCAGTATTTAAGAGGATATGATGGAGGAAAAGACAGATATCAAATCCCTGACACTGGAGGAATTGAAAAGCTGTTTTAAAGAACAGGGTATCCAGGGGTTCAGGGCAGACCAGGTCTATCAGTGGCTCCACCAGAAGCAGGCAGGTTCTTTTGAAGACATGACCAACCTGTCAAAGGAGCTGCGCCGTAAGCTGGCGGAGGATTATGAGCTGGCGGAATTGAAGACCGCGGATGTAAAGGTTTCGTCCATTGACGGCACCAGAAAATACCTGTTTGAGCTGAAGGACGGCAATGTGATCGAGAGCGTGCTGATGAAATACCGGCACGGGAATTCCGTGTGCGTCTCCTCCCAGGTAGGCTGCCGCATGGGCTGCCGTTTCTGCGCGTCAACCTTAGAAGGACTTGAGAGAAATCTAAGGCCATCGGAGATGCTGGATCAGATCTACCAGATTCAGAAGGATCTGGTAGAACGGGTTTCCCATGTGGTGGTTATGGGGACAGGGGAGCCTTTGGACAATTATGATAATCTGGTGCGGTTTATCCGCATGCTCACAGATGAAAAAGGGCTGAATATCAGTCAGAGGAACATTACGGTGTCAACCTGCGGCATTGTCCCCGGAATCATAAAACTGGCGGAGGAAGGACTTTCCATCACCCTGGCTTTGTCTCTCCACGCCCCAAACGATGAGGTGAGAAAGACCTTGATGCCTGTGGCCAACCGCTATCCCCTGGCACAGGTGCTCTCAGCCTGCGGGACCTATTTTAAGAGGACGGGGAGAAGGCTCACATTTGAGTACAGCCTGGTAAAGGGGGTCAATGATGACCCGAAGGAGGCCCAGGCTCTGGCGGATCTTATCAAGGGTTACCAGGGCCATGTGAACCTGATACCAGTGAACCCTATCAGGGAGAGGAGCTATGTCCAGTCTGACAGCCATTCCATAGGGGCATTTAAGGAACGCCTGGAAAAAAATGGGATCAACGTTACCGTAAGGCGGGAGATGGGGCGGGACATCAACGGTGCCTGCGGACAGCTGAGAAAAAGCTATATGGACAAGAACAAGGAGGGATGACGGATGGAGGCGTATGCGTTGACTGACGCGGGGCGCGTCAGGTCCCTGAATCAGGACTATATCTATTTTTCATCAGACCATGTGGGGAGCCTTGATAATCTGTTTCTGCTGGCCGACGGCATGGGAGGACACAGGGCGGGAGATTTCGCTTCCCGGTTCATGATAGAGCATCTGAATTCTTATGTGGAGCGGCATAAAGGGAATTCGCCGGTAAGGATTCTTCAGGAAGGGATCCGTCAGGTGAACTGGGATCTGTACAGAAAATCCGTGGAGAATGAAGCCCTCTCCGGCATGGGAACCACTCTGGTGGCGGCCACGGCGGAAGGGGATACCCTGTTTGTGGCCAATGTGGGAGACAGCCGTCTTTATCTGTTTCGGGGCGGCCGCCTCTGTCAGGTGACCAGGGATCACTCCTATGTGGAGGAGCTGGTGGCACTGGGGCAGATGGAGAGGAACAGCCGGGATTACCTGGAGAAGAAAAACATTATCACCAGAGCTCTGGGCATTATGCCTGACGTGGAGGTGGATTTTTTTGAAAAGCAGCTGTACCCGGGGGATTTAATCCTTATGTGTTCCGACGGTCTCAGCAACATGCTCATGGAAGAAGAGATGGTGGACATCCTTTCCCAGCGGGACTCTCTAAAGAAGAAGGTCCGGCGTCTGGTGGACAGGGCCAATGAGGAGGGCGGCTATGACAATATAGCGGTGCTGCTGGCGGATCCGCGGATAAGCGAGGTGAGGTCATGCTGAGGACAGGGATTTATCTGCAGGACCGGTATGAGATCCTGGGGCTCATAGGCTCCGGCGGAATGTCTGATGTATATAAGGCAAGATGCCACAAGCTGAACCGCCTGGTAGCCATCAAGGTGTTAAAGCGGGAATTCAGCGATGACCCCGGGTTTGTGAGCAAATTTCAGATGGAGGCCCAGGCTGCCGCCAGGCTTTCCCACCCCAACATTGTCAATGTCTATGATGTGGTGGATGAAGGCAGCATCCACTCCATCGTCATGGAGCTGATCGAGGGTATCACTCTGAAAAGCTACATAGCCAAAAAGGGCATGCTGGAGGTCAAGGAGGCTGTGGGAATTGCCATCCAGGTGGCCCAGGGGATCGCCGCGGCCCATGAGCAGAAGATCATACACAGGGATATTAAGCCCCAGAACATGTTGATCTCAAAGGACGGGAAGGTGAAAGTGGCGGATTTCGGCATCGCCAGGGCCGTGACCACCCAGACCATGACTTCCGAGGCCATGGGGTCTGTCCACTATATCTCACCAGAACAGGCAAGGGGCGGCTACTGTGACGAGAGGAGCGACGTCTATTCTCTGGGAATCACCATGTATGAGATGGTGACCGGAATCCTGCCCTTTCAGGGAGACAATACGGTGGCAGTGGCACTGGCCCAGCTCCAGGAGCCCATCACCAGGCCCAGCCTCTACAATCCGGAGATTCCCGTAAGCTTAGAGGGAATCATTCTCAAATGTACGGAGAAGAAACCAGAGTACCGGTACAGCCAAATCACGGATGTGATTGGGGACTTAAGAAGAGTTCTGGTTCATCCGGCGGAAGATTTCGTCCAGCCGGTTCCCGATGTGGATATGAGCGCCGGTACCGTTGTCATCAAAAAAGACGAATTGAAGGAGATCAAGCGGGGCACGGACAGCGTCAGGGAAAATCCCAGGGAGCGGGACCACAGGAGGGAACGGGAGAATCAGCCTGAGCGGGCAGGGGAGAGAGACTGGGAATGGGATGAGGAGGAAGAGTGGGAGGATGACGGCCAGAGGGATTCGGGGTACAGCGACGAAGGAGGCCGGGACACCATCCACAGGTTTGAGCGGCTTTTTACCGCCCTGGGTATCCTGATCGCTATCATCATCGTGGCTGTTCTCATTGTGGTGTTTTCCAGACTTGGAGGGCTTTTGAAGTTTAGCTCTCCGCGGACGCCTTCTACTTCCACCGTAGTGGAGACAGAGACCCAGACTTCCCAGGAGACGGTCAATGAGATGGAGATCCTGGTTCCCGATGTTCTGGACCTTCCGGTGGACATGGCGGAGGCAAAGCTGAAGGAGAGCACCCTGGTGATGAAGGTAAGCGGCTATGAGGATTCCGACACAGTGGATAAGGGCTGTGTCATCTCCCAGTCCGTGCCAGAGGGCACAATGGCGCAAAAGTACTCAACCGTGACCGTGGTGGTCAGCAGAGGAACCGACTTAGTGCGTATATCCGAGCTGTCCTTAGACGGGATGACAGCGGATGCCGCAAAGCTTCTGCTGGAGCAGAATAAGCTTGTGGTTAATCTCCAGTCCGAGTATCACGACACGGTACCAGAAGGCAGCGTGATCCGTTTTGAGCCCCAGCAGGCAAGGGAGGGGGAGCAGGTGACCCTGTATATCAGCTCTGGTCCTCTGTCCGCCATGAAAACCGTGCCTGAGATGAGAGAGAAGGCAGAGGGGGAAGCTGTCGCCGCACTGGAGGAGGCTGGCCTTAATCCGGGGGAAGTGAGCAAAGAGTTCAGCGACACCATCCCGGAAGGCTATGTGATCAGCCAGGAGATAGAACCGGGAACTCTTTTAAAAGAGGGCACGGCAATTGCCTATACAGTGAGCCAGGGGCCAGAGGTAAAAGAGAAAAGGTTTGTGGCGGCCATCAATGAGACCTACAACCTGGGATCCCAGATCGGGCCGGGGGCCTTAAGCTCCGATGTGACAGTAGCCATACGGCTGAAGCAGGAGGTCAACGGGACTCTGGTGTACAGAACCCTGACGGAAGCCGTGACCGTGCCGGGCAACATGCTCCTTCCCGTAAGCTTTACCAACATTGAGGGCGCGCCGGGAGTGGACAGCGGAGAGGTAGAGGTGGTGAATGTGGGCACGGGAGATGTTCTCGTCAGCTATCCGATTAAGTTTATTGAGACAGAGTAGACAGGGGGAAGCAGTGACAGGAAAGATCATAAAAGGCATCGCGGGATTTTACTATGTTTGTGGCCGTGACGGCATTCTCTATGAGTGCAAGGCAAAAGGGATCTTCCGGAATAAGAATATTAAGCCTCTGGTGGGGGACATGGTGGAGATCTCTGTGCTGGGGCAGGATCCGCCGGAAGGGAACATTGATCAGATCCTTCCCAGGATCAATACCCTGATCCGTCCGGCGGTGGCAAATGTTGACCAGGCCCTGGTCATTTTTTCCCTGTACGATCCCAAGCCCAATCTGAATCTTCTGGACCGGTTTTTGGTGCTCATGGAGAGAAGCGGCGTAAAGGCTGTGGTGGTGTTCAATAAGATGGACCTGGCCGGTGAGGAGGAAAAAGATCAATATGGGAAAATCTACGAGACAGCGGGATATGAGGTGAAGTTCTTAAGCGTCTTGGATCAGACAGGGCTCAAAGAGATCAGGGAATGTCTCACAGGAAAGACCACGGCTCTAGCGGGGCCGTCGGGAGTAGGGAAGTCCTCTCTCACCAACCTCCTGATGCCGGAGGCTAATATGGAGACAGGAGCTGTCAGCGAAAAGATCCGCAGAGGGCGGCACACCACACGCCATTCGGAACTGTTTTGTCTGGATAAGGACACATATCTTATGGATACTCCGGGATTCAGCTCCGTGTTTGTGGATGAGATGGAGCCGGAGGATCTAAAAGACCTGTTTCCTGAGTTCGGGCCTTTTCAGGACAGCTGCCGTTTTTTGGGCTGCGCGCACATGGGAGAGAAGCTATGCGGGGTAAAAAACGCGGCCAGGGAAGGCCGTATCAGCAGGAGCCGATATGAAAATTATCGGTTGTTTTACAAAGAATTGAAGGATAAAAGGAGATATTGACCATGGCCATACTGGCACCCTCCCTGTTGGGAGCTGATTTTAAAAACCTTGAACGAGACATAAAGGCAGTGGAGGAGGCGGGAGCTAAGTATCTCCACTTAGATGTAATGGATGGAGCCTTTGTGCCCAGCATTTCTTTTGGTATGCCGGTGATCGCCTCCTTGAGAGGCTGTACGGATCTGGTCTTTGACGTCCACATGATGGTGGAGGAGCCCGTGCGCTATGTAAAAGACTTAAAAAAGGCAGGGGCGGACTTGATCTGTGTCCATGCGGAAGCCTGCCGGCACTTGGATTCCACCATTGCCCAGATACGGCAGACCGGGGCAAAAGCCGGGGTGGCGCTGAATCCCGCCACCCCCATATCTGCCATAGACCTTGTGCTCCCGCAGGTGGACATGGCGCTGATCATGTCGGTAAACCCGGGATTCGGCGGTCAGAAATTTATCCCCTACACGCTAGAGAAGGTGAGGGCTCTGAGAAAGCGGGTCAGGGAACTGGGACTTTATGTGGATATCCAGGTGGACGGCGGCGTGACGCTGGACAATGTGGACACCATTTTGGAGGCCGGTGCCAATGTGGTCGTGGCAGGATCCTCGGTATTCCATGGGGAACCAGGGGAAAATGTGAGAAAGTTTCTTGAGATCTTCGGCAGAACAGGGAACCGGGATTCATGAGAACCGGGGTGATTATAACCGGCGGACGGCTTGACCTGACTTTTGCCGGTGAGTTTTTTTCTGGAACCCGCACGGATCTGGTGATCTCGGTGGACGCTGGCCTGGAGAAGACAAAGGCCCTGGGGCTGACCCCAGATGCCATTGTGGGAGATTTTGACACCGTGGACCAGGGGGTTCTTGAGGAGTATCGGAAGAATCCAAAAATCCTCTGGGATGTCCACAGGCCGGAGAAGGATGAGACGGACACAGAGCTTGCCATCAACACGGCCATAAAGCTGGGATGCACCCATATCACCATCCTGGGAGCCACCGGAGGCAGGCTGGACCACGAGCTGTCAAACCTTCATCTTCTGAAACTCTGTCTGGACAGCAAGGTGGAGGCCTGTCTGTGTGATCCCCAGAACCGGATCTATCTGCTGGACAGAGGAAAGACCTTCCACAAGAAAAGCGCCTACGGAAAATACATCTCCTTTATTCCCCTGACGGAAAAGGTATATGGCATAAGCCTCACTGGGTTTAAGTACCCCCTAAACCGCAAAAACATCTCCATCGGAGTGGAGGCGGGGCTCTGCGTCAGCAATGAGATCATTGGGGACGAAGCTTCCATTGCTTTCGACAAGGGGATCCTGGTATGCGTTGAGTCGAGGGATCAGTAACTGGACTGGTTAAAAAACTAAAAACTGGCTATTTCTATCACTCCACCTGTGTGTTATGATTCCCATATCAAAGAAAAAACAGACAAAGGGAGTGAAGCTTATGAACAAAAACAATTCCGCGGCCCAGGCCGTCCAGAGAAGAGACACCCGGCAGATGGAGAATGACAGGGTGTACAAGATCGTGGTCACAGGACTTATGGCCGCTTTGTGTTATGTGGCGTTTACCTACCTGAAGATCCCCATCCCAACTTTTGGCGGGGACATGGTGGCTCTCCACATCGGCAACGCGTTCTGTGTCCTGGCGGCTCTGCTGCTGGGAGGGTTTTACGGAGGCCTGGCGGGTTCCCTGGGGATGACCATTGCTGACCTCATTGACCCGGCCTATGTCACCAGCGCGCCCAAGACCTTTTTCCTGAAGCTGTGCATCGGCCTGATCGCCGGCCTGGTGGCCCACAAAGTCGCCCACATCACAGATAATCACGACAGCCGGTATGTGTTTAAGTGGACCCTGATCTCTTCTGTGGCAGGCCTGGGTTTTAACGTGATCATGGACCCCATTGTAGGATTCTTCTACAAAAATTACATTCTGGGAGTGGAATCCTCGGCAGCCAAGATCATGTCCACCTGGGCCGCGGGCGTCACGTTCATCAACGCCGTGGCGGGAACCATCGTGGTGGTGGCGGTGTACATGGCCGTCAGGCCGGTTTTGAAGAAGGCTGGGCTGTTCTTTCGTATCTTGTAGTTTTCCCACAGATCCTGAGGCGGAATTGTGTTATTTGCGCAAACCGTCTCAGGATTTTCCATTTATTTTATGGATTACTGACAGTTTAGCGTGATGCCGTTAAAAAGTGGTTGACAGAATCTGGATTTTCCAGTATACTAAGGGAACAAATTAATACCAGAGATAAATAGTGCATACAATGGCGTATCAAAAGCGCTTTTTGTGTGCACTTTTATTATGTATACGGGGCGGAGAGGTATATGGCCGCTAAAGCGGCCCCGCCACGGCACGGCAGGCAGGCAGGGGAGTCTTTCCCTGCTTGATTATCAGATTCTCATCAGAGAACGGAAAGAAGGAGGAAATGTATATGAATGAGAAGAAAAAGGGCGGCGGTGCCCTGTTGGGAGCAGCGTTTTTGATGGCAACATCAGCCATAGGGCCAGGTTTCCTGACCCAGACAGCTACTTTTACGGGACAGTATCAATCCAGCTTCGGCTTTGTGATCCTGGCTTCCATCATCCTGGCGGCGATCGCCCAGCTGAATATATGGAGAGTGCTGTGCGTCACAGGCCTTAGAGGGCAGGATGTGGCCAATGAGCTTTTTCCGGGACTTGGATATTTTGTATCTTT
This sequence comes from uncultured Lachnospiraceae bacterium, assembly GCA_910588865.1. Lineage (GTDB taxonomy): Bacteria > Bacillota > Clostridia > Lachnospirales > Lachnospiraceae > UBA3402. Next base: position 15,037 of record CAJUSJ010000002.1, on the reverse strand, counting down.
TATGATCGTCCTGGGCGGTCTGGTTTTCAACATCGGCAATGTAGGCGGAGGCGCTTTAGGTCTGAACACCCTGCTGGGGGTTCCAACCAAGGCAGGTTATGTGATCGCGGGCGTGCTGGCCATTGTCATTTTCCTGCTTAAGAACGCCAAGGCGGCCATGGACACCCTGACCAAGGTTTTGGGAGGAGTCATGATCGTGGTAATCTTTGTGATGATCCTGGTGGTAAAGCCTCCTGTAGGCGATGCCCTGAAAAACACTTTCCTGCCGTCAGCCGGAGTCAACAACTTAGTTCCCGCTATCCTGACGCTGCTGGGAGGCACTGTGGGAGGCTACATTACCTTTTCCGGAGCCCACCGCCTCATTGACGCTGGCATCACCGGGGAGGAGAATTTAAAGGAGATCAACAAAAGCTCTGTCATGGGAATGGGCATTGCCTCCATTGTCCGGGTGTTCTTATTCCTGGCTATCCTGGGCGTAGTGGTGAAGGGTGTGGCCCTGGATGTTGACAACCCGGCAGCTGACGCTTTCCGCTATGGGGCCGGTGAGATCGGATACCGTTTCGCGGGACTGGTGCTTTTGTGCGCGGCCCTCACTTCCATTATCGGAGCGGCTTATACATCCGTGTCGTTTTTGAAAACGTTCCACAACAGCATCGCGGATAACGAAAATATGGTGATCATCGGGTTCATCGCGGTGTCTACCCTGATCATGCTGGTTCTTGGAAAACCGGCGCTGCTCCTTGTTTTGGCAGGGGCCTTTAACGGGCTGATCCTTCCCATCACCCTGGGCATCTGCTTAATCGCCTCCCAGAATAAGAGGATCATGGGAGCCAACTACAAGCACCCCACCGTGCTGCTGATTCTGGGAGCTGTGGTGGTGATCCTGTCAGCATATCTTGGAGTCACCACTTTTGTGAAAAATCTGGGAAGCCTTTTAGGATAACACATAAGAGACAACGGCTGCTGCCCGCGGTAAGAGCAGCGGCTTTTGTCGCCTTATAAACCTGAGAAAGAAAACTTGTAAAAAGAGCGGGAGAGGTTACTATGCAGAATATTAAAATTGTGGCGGCAGGAGATTCCTCCCTTCTCATTGAGTTCGGCAATGAGATCAATGAGGAGATTAACCGCAAAATCACCACGATCGTACAGCTGATGAGGGATCAGCAGATTGAGGGTGTGGTAGATGTGATTCCGGCATTCTGTTCTCTGCTTATCAATTACGATCCCAGGATCGTGTCCTTTGAAAAGATGCAGAGAAGGATGCATGCCCTGGTGAAGATGGATTTAAAAGGCGGAGCCGGGAGAAAACGGATCTTTGAGATCCCTGTGTGCTATGGCGGCGAGTACGGGCCGGATATCGGAACCATTGCCTCCCACGGGGGGCTTACGGAGAAAGAAGTCATTGAGATCCACTCTTCCAGAGATTATCTGATCTACATGCTGGGATTTTTGCCCGGATTTTGTTACCTTGGAGGACTTGATGAGCGGATCCACACCCCCAGGCTGGCCAATCCCAGGGTAAAGATCAATGCGGGGAGCGTGGGCATCGGCGGCTCCCAGACGGGGATCTATCCATTAGATTCCCCAGGCGGCTGGCAGCTGATGGGTATGACTCCCGTAAAAACTTATGACCCGTCAAGAGAGGTTCCTATTCTTCTGGAAGCCGGAGATTACATCCGGTTTGTGCCTGTGGATGAGGCAGAGTACAGGCGGATCAAGGATCTGGTGGAACGCGGTGAGTATCAATGTATAATCCATGAAGGAGAGATGTGACATGGGAATTCGCATATTAAAAGGAGGCATGCTGACAACAGTCCAGGACTTGGGGCGCACCGGATACCAGAGCCAGGGTTTTGGCGTGTCCGGCGTCATGGATGTGCGCTCCTTCCGGATCGCCAATCTTCTGCTGGATAATCCAGAAAATGAGGCAGTCCTGGAGTTTACCCTCATTGGCCCTACACTGGAATTTACAGCCACCTCCATTATCGCCATCACAGGAGGAGATTTTCAGCCTACCATAAACGGGGAGCCGGCTCCTATGTACACGGCGATCTACATGAAAAAAGGAGACATCTTAAAATTTGGCAGCGCGAGAACCGGCACCCGGGGTTATGTGGCGTTTTCCGGCTATCTGGGGATCCCGGTAGTCATGGGAAGTCGGTGTACCAATTTAAAGAGCCATCTTGGAGGATTTAAAGGGAGAAAGCTGGAGGCGGGAGATTATATCAATTTCCGCATTAAGCGGCCCTATCTTCCCTTTTTCCTGTCCCGGACCCTGGACCTTGACGAGTTTGACCAGGAGGAGGCCACCCTCCGGGTGGTTATGGGACCACAGGAGGATCGGTTCAGCAAACAGGGGATCAAGACATTTTTAAACAGCGAGTATGTGGTGACCAGTGATTTTGACCGGATGGGATGCCGGCTGGATGGGCCGTTTATCGCGCCAAAGGAAACATCGGACATTATCTCCGACGGCATCGTTTTTGGCTCAATTCAGGTTCCCTCCCACGGGAAGCCGATCATCCTGCTGGCGGACAGACAGACCACAGGCGGCTATGCCAAGATCGCCACAGTGGCCTCGGTGGATATCCCCAAGCTGGTGCAGAGAAAGACGGACCACAGGATCCGGTTCCAGGCCATCTCCGTCCAGGAGGCCCAGAAGCTGTACATGGATGAAGTGAAAGAGCTGGACCGGATGAGAAAGAAGATCCACCAGCCATGCAGGGAAGTGCTGGAATGCCGTCTGGCGGCCAAGAGGATTACCAGGCTTTTTACCTCATAAGATGGGAAAATTGATGATGAAAAGGAGAGATGGAAATGGATCTGGAGAAGATAGAGGGCTTAGTTAAGATTATTGAAAACTCGTCTCTGAAACAGTTTACTTATAAAGATGACAGTGTAAAGATCACCATGAGCAAATTGGATAACCCGCCGGTGGTGGCAGGGGGAACGGCCTTTGCCCAGCCCTTCCAGGCTGTGCCCGCTTTGGCGGATAAGGCGGCGGAAAACCCGGAGGAGGAAGAAAAGCTGTTTATCACTTCCCCCATTGTGGGAACCTTCTATTCCGCGTCAGCACCTGACACACCGGCCTATGTGAGAGTGGGTGACCGGGTAAAGAGGGGGCAGACCGTCTGTATCCTGGAGGCCATGAAGCTGATGAATGAGATCCAGTGTGAGTGGGACTGCGAGATCGAGGCGGTTCTGGTGAGCAACGAACAGAAGGTGGAGTACGGCCAGCCATTATTCCGCGTGAAACGTCTGTAGAGGAGGTTTGCCATGGGATTTCAAAAAATCTTGATCGCCAACAGAGGAGAGATTGCCGTGCGGATCATCAGAGCCTGCCGGAACATGGGCATCCGCAGCGTGGCCATTTACTCAAAAGAAGATGAGAACAGCCTTCATGTGCAGCTGGCGGACCAGAGGATCTGTATCGGCGAGGGACCCGCGAAAAACAGCTATCTGAACATGGACCGGATCATAACGGCAGCCCTCAACGTGGAGGCGGATGCCATCCACCCTGGTTTTGGATTTCTCTCTGAGAACAGCGCCTTTGTCCGGAAATGTCAGGAAAACGGCATCACGTTCATAGGACCTGAGGCGGACGTCATGGACCGGATGGGGAATAAATCTCAGGCAAGAAAGACCATGATGGAAGCCGGGATCCCGGTGGTTCCGGGCACAAAGGAGCCGGTGTATGACCCGGAGGTGGGACGGCAGCTGGCAGGGGAGATCGGCTATCCGGTGATAATAAAAGCCTCCTCAGGCGGAGGAGGAAAAGGAATGCGGGTGGCCAGATCAGAAGGAGAATTTGAAGAGCAGTTTAACCTGGCCCAGAGGGAGTCCGCCAACGCTTTCGGGGATGACACCATGTATCTGGAGAGGTTTGTGGAAAATCCCCGCCATGTGGAGATCCAGATCATGGCTGACACTGTGGGAAATGTCGTGTCCCTGGGAGACAGGGACTGTTCTGTCCAGAGGAATCACCAGAAGCTTATAGAAGAATCCCCGTCCCCGGCAATTTCTGAGGAGACAAGGAAGGCCATGAGCCGCTACGCGGTTCTGGCCGCAAAGACCGTGGGATATACCAACGCGGGTACTATTGAGTACATCGTGGACCCAAAAGGCGGGTTCTACTTTATGGAGATGAACACCAGAATCCAGGTGGAACACGGTGTCACGGAGATGGTCACAGGAACGGACCTGATCATTGAGCAGATCCGGGTGGCCATGGGAGAGCCTCTGAGCTTTAGCCAGAAGGATATTAAGCCCAAAGGCCATGCTATAGAGTGCAGGATCAACGCGGAGATCCCGGAGATGAATTTTATGCCAAGCCCCGGAGTTGTAGAGCACATGCATCTTCCGGCGGGAAACGGAGTCAGGGTGGACACCGGGCTGTACGCGGGATACAAGATCCCTTCTGAGTATGATTCCATGATCGCCAAGGTTATTGTCCACGGGCCCAACCGGGAGGCGGCGATCCAGAAGATGAGGTCAGCCCTTGATGAGATGCTGATTATGGGCGTGAAGACCAATCTGGATTTTCAGTACCAGATCATGCGGCATCCTCTGTTCGTGGAAGGGAGAGCGGACACTGGGTTTATCGAGAAGATGATGAAGATAAAAGGGAATTAGGAGAGAAGAAGCTATGTATCGTGTGGATTTGAACAGTGACCTGGGGGAGAGTTTTGGGCAGTATACCCTGGGGATGGATGACAAAATCATACCCCTGATCTCGTCGGCCAATGTGGCCTGCGGGTACCATGCCTCAGACCCAGTGGTTATGGAGAAAACCGTGGCCATGGCAAAGGAGGCGGGGATCCAGGTGGGGGCCCATCCGGGTTTTCCGGATCTTATGGGATTTGGGAGAAGAAATATGAACGTGACTCCCAAGGAGGCCAAAGCCTATGTGGTTTACCAGTTGGGAGCGCTGGATGGATTCTGCAGGGCCAAGGGCATCCGAATACGGCATGTGAAGCCCCACGGCGCTCTCTACAATATGGCGGCCAAGGATTACCATCTGTCAAAGGCCATCTGCGAGGGCATCCGGGAATATGACCCTAAACTCATTGTCCTGGCCCTGTCCGGCGGACAGCTGGCCAAAGCCGCCATGGACCTGGGACTGCCCACCGCTCTGGAGGTGTTTGCCGACAGAGGCTATGAGGAGGATGGGACTCTGGTGGACAGGCGAAAAGAGGGGGCCATGATCACTGACGAGGATCAGGCCATCAGCAGGGTGGTTCGGATGGTGAAAGAGAAAAAGGTGACAGCGGTCACTGGCAAGGATATCTCCATCCAGGCGGATTCCGTGTGCGTCCACGGCGACGGAGCCAAGGCTCTGGCTTTTGTCGCGAAGATCCGGCAGGCATTTGAGAAAGAAGGCATCCAGCTCACACCTCTTGCGGGGATGAACTTATAATATTCCCAACCAGGCCGAAATACTTCATATAACCTGTTGTTTGTCAGTCAGCTAGAGGGGTGAAGTTATGAAGAGCGTAGGCGGTCTGGATACTTCCATGTATAAAGAATTATCCACCAAAAAGACATCCAAGGACCGGTCGGCTATCCGCAGGAAGCTGGAACGTATCAAGAGAAAGCTGAGGGCAGGAGGCCGTCTGACTCCTGCTGAAAAGGAATTTTTGCGGAAATACGCGCCGGGGCTGTACCGGGAGGCCATAGCGGCGGAACAGGAACGGGAAGCCTATGAGGCCCGCCTGAGGCAATGCCGGACCAAGGAGGAGGCGGAGCGGGTCAAGACGGAGAAGATGATGGAGATGATGGCCAAAAAGGATGAGGCCGCGGAGATCAAGATGATCCGCATGGCTCAGACCAAGGCCGCGGAGGAGGCGGCGCAGTCATCTCTCAGAAGGCTGCCCAGTCTGGTGGATCTGGAGAACCGGCGCAGGGAGGCCCAACGGAAGCGCAAGAAGATTCAGGAGCAGAAAGAACGGGAACGGCTGGCAAGGGAGAGACATACCAAGGAGCGCCAGACCAGGGAACGGCTTCAAAAGAAGCGGTGGGAAGACCAGTATTACGAGTCAGAGAGGATCCTGGATAAACAGAAGGAACGATACTGGGACAAGGAGGCAGGCATATACAAAAGGCCTCTGAGGAAGACCAGTGAGGCAAAGGTCCAGGAAGAGTATGAACACAAGGAAGCGGTCATCGCGGGGAACATTGATGTGCCGGGAGAACACGCCGCTTTCGCGAGAGGGCACGCGGCTTACCAGGCAGCCGCGGAAGCGGCGAGAGAGGATCATCTGGAAGGAAACTGACGAAAAAGGCGGCCAATGGCCGCCTTTTTCAGCTTTGGTTTTTTAATAAACCAGATCGCTTTCCAAGGCAAGGATCTGCAGGGAAGGGAACTGGTAGGCAAGGCCGATGACATACAGGGTGTAGGTCACTCCGTTCATCACATTGAGAGTGGCGGAATCCATAATGGCGATGCGGGTGTTGTTGCACTCTACATACCCGTCAGCCATGATGACGGCATTGTTGCTGGAGCATGGCAGAGCCTCGGAGACGGATGCCCGGTAGGTTCCCTGGTTGATCCCGTTGTAACCTGTGACATTGAACTGGCCTACACTTTGGAAGATCCGTCCGTATCCCGACAGAAAGATATCCACAGCCCCGCTGTTGGGCGACAGGTTTACTGCCCGCAGGCAGCCGGAATTCCGATAATTGCACAGGTTATCGGTGAGGGTAAACAGGGTGATGCCGGAGCCGTCGTTTACAATGGATACGGTGTAGGCGTTTGCTCCGGAGAAATTAATGGATCTCTGGAACAGAACGCGTCCGGTCTGAGTGTTGGTGACAGTTACCAACGTACTCTGGCTGTTATTGTCCAGATAGTAGGGGGTGTAGTTGCCAAACTGCATGTTATTGATAACGGTCCGGTTTCCGAGTCTTACGCTGACTGCCGGCTGATTGACGGCGGCGTGGAGAAAACGCACGCTGGCGGAGCTGCCGGAGGACCCTGTGGAACAACTGGGGCAGGTATTTTGGCCGGGCACAATGATGATAGGCCTGTTACTGCCGCTGTTGTTATTGTTGCCGCCTCCGGAGGAAGGTGGTCCCCAGGAAGGCGTGTTTGGGGAATTGGGCCAGAAGCCCGGGTCATTGCTGCCGCCTCCGGAAGAAGAGGGAGGTCCCCAGGAAGGCGTGTTTGGGGAATTGGGCCAGAAGCCCGGGTCATTGACACTGCCTCCGGAAGAAGAAGGAGGTCCCCAAGAGGGCGTATCGGGGGAGATGGGCCATGAGCCGGGATCGCTGGTGACGCTGTTTTCCGCGGTACCCATATCTTGTGTTCCATCGGCGTTGTCTGAGACAGAGCGGGTAAGATTCAGTCCGTTCTTATCAATATACATAGGCTTTCCTTTCTGTTTGATTGCTGACGCAAACGGTATGATATATCCTATGCGAAACGTTGCCGACAGTGTAACAGTTTTTAAAATTTTTTGGATTTTTTTCCCAACTGCCAAAAGGCAACCGCGCTGGCGGCTGCCACATTGAGAGAGTCCACCCCGTGGGACATGGGGATGCATACCGTGTAATCACATTTCGCGATAGTAGAGGGGGCCAGGCCGTCCCCCTCGGCTCCCAGAACCACCGCCAGTTTGTCTTCCGCCATGAGAGCCGGGTGGTCAATGTCCACGGACTGGCGGGACAATGCCATGGCAGCGGTCTTAAAGCCCAGGTGCCGCAAAATTTCTATGTCCTTTTCCTCCAGAAAGGTCCATGGGATCTGAAACACGGTTCCCATGCTGACCCGTATGGCCCGGCGGTAGAGGGGATTGCTGCAGTCAGGGGTCAAAAGGACCGCTTCCATATTAAGGGCCGCGGCGGAGCGGATGATGGCCCCCACATTGGTAGGATTCATGACATTGTCCAGGACAGCGACGCGGCGCTTGTGAAGGCAGATCTCACTGACCGACAAGAGAGGCTTTCGGTACATGGCGCACAGGGTGCCTCTGGTCAGCTGATAGCCGGTGAGCTGTGTCAGGACTTCCGGCTCAGCCGTATACACGGGAATCCGGCTGCACCGGGTGATAAGATCCCGGGCCTGCCCCCGGACATGCTTTTCCTCTGTCAGAAAGGAGATAGGCTCATATCCGGCATTCAGGGCCCGTTCAATGACTTTGGGGCTCTCCGCGATGAAGATCCCTTTTTGGGGCTCGTGGCGGTTGAGAAGCTGGTTTTCTGTAAAACGGGCATAGATGTCCAGTTCAGGCGCGGCGAAATCGGTGATTTTGATAATATCTGCCATAACAGGAAAACTCCTTAAAACATTTTAATTCAAAACCGTGTCCGCTGCCACCATCTGCAGCTTTAAGGCCAGGTCTTGGTCCAAATCCCCGATGTAAGAGCAATTTTCCGGGGATTCCTGAAAGATCACGGCATAGGCGGTGCAGGCTGCTAAGTAGCTTCCTTCCGGAGACGGGTGCTGGCCGTCCTGGTCCCACAGCTCAATATCAGGATACTGCTCCTTGCACCGCATGAAGCTGATCCCGGCGGGAATCACCAGAGAATCCAGCTCCTGGGCAATGGTTATATTGTTGGAAGCGATCTTAGACTGGATCTGTTCCGGTTTGCGGTGATTCATCCCTTTTTTGGGAGTCCAGACCATGAGAAAGGCTGTCTGTCCCCCGGATTTTTTGATCTTCTCGTCCAGGATCCGGGATGAGGGAAACATGTCGTCTTCAGACAGGGAATTGGCAATGTGTTCCTGAAGGATGACAAAGTCCCAGGACTGCTCAGACAGGGTTTTATCCAGAAGAGCGCCGCCCTGGTCGTCGGTGTCAGCGTACTGTTTCAGCGTGTAGTAGCCGGAGGACAGTTCGCGGACACTGCTTTTGTGGCCAGAGGCCTTTGTGATATTCACAAACATTTCAGAAAGATTGTTGTAGTAAGTGTGGCTGTTGCCTACAAATAAGATCTTGGGTTTGTCCCCTGCGGCAGGCATGGGCGTCTTCCATTCCACCTTTGCCTGAAAATCCATGAGGGAAGCTGATTGGGCTTTTGAAGAGCAGCCGCCGCAGCCGAGCAAAGCGGCAGTAAGGAGTATCATTGTAATCTTGTCACGTTTTTTCATGTCAGACCTCCAGTCTACGCAATTGAACTAGAAAAGAATCGGATACTTTGATTTTAACAACTTTTTAACGGCTTGTAAATACAATTATTGGGGAAAATGCTATTTTTATTATTATATTATGAGGTAATATAGTAAAAAGAGCATAAAAATGAAAGGTTCCAGGCCAGGCGACTGAACCGGGGCTTTTTGGTTCATATTATAAAAAAAGGCAAATTTTTGAAGGAGATTAAAACCATGAAGGGAACGGCATTGATCCTGGCCGGAGGCGGCGGGAAAGGAGCTTATGAGATAGGGGTATGGAAGTCCATGATCGAGTGCGGCGCGGACCGAAATATAAGCGCGGTGTCCGGAGCTTCTGTGGGCGGGCTTAACGGGGCCTTGTTCGCGCAGGGGGACTATCAGGCGGCTGAACGAATCTGGCTGGCCATGTCTGAGGAGAAGATCCTGACCCCGGGAAAAAAGACGCTGCTGGAAGGGCTGCGTGAGATCGGGGAGAATGGACTTCTGGCCGAGGCTGCTGACGCGCTTAGGGAGGGGATGTTCACAAGGCAGGGATTGATCCAGATCATCCGGCAGGAGCTGGATGTGAAGAAGATCCGCGACAGACAGATGCCCTGCTACGCGGCCTGTTATAACACCACCAAGAACCTGGTGGATTACATCAACATGACAGGGATGACACAAAATGACATGGAGACCGTGCTTTTGGCCACATCAGCCCTGCCTGGCGTTTTTGAGCCGGTAAGGTTTGGCAGAAGCCTGTATCTGGACGGAGGGCTGAAGGATAATGTTCCTGTGAGGCCGTTATACAATGCCGGATACCGGGACTTTCTGGTGATCCACTTAAGCAGCCAGGGGTCAGTGGATGAGGCGGACTTCCCGGGAGCCTCCATTGCCCAGATCATCCCGTCGGAGGATCAGGGGGATTTTATGACGGGAACTCTGGATTTTTCCCGGGAGGGGGCCAGAAGGAGACTTAAGCAGGGCTATGAGGACGGAAAGCGATTTTTTGAGGAGCTTCTAAAAGAAGTATGAACTCTTCCGCCAATGAGTTTTTTAAAATAACTCATAAGGACCAGATAGATCCGGGGATTAATCTTCCGGATCATCCGAGTCGGTTCCGGTAACAAGAACGGGGGGATGTATTGATTTGATAAATGAAAAAGTAAAAGGGCAGCCGCGCTAAGTCGGCTGCCCTTCTCCTCCTACGCGCGGCGGCTACGCGAGAACATCAATGAGTTCTCCTAGTCCCGGTGTGGGAACAGACTCGATCATCTCTGTCAGTGCTTCACCTGCCACCTCCGCGGTGTCAAGAACCTTGGACATCATGGCAAGGCTGATATTGGTGTTGGTTTCGCACGCTGACAGGGAAAGAGACATGGCTGCTACATCCATGATGATTCACCTCCGCTTTGGAATTGGTTTCCCTGTATTAGTATAGCAGACAGGGCGAAGAAAATCAACAGCTAGAGATATGACATTTTTGATACTTTGCTGAACATAATTACTATTTCCCTTTCCTGTGTTTTCGATTATAATAGCCACACATTTCTTTTTGGGAGGAGATTGATATGAGCATTGTCTTTCACGAATCAGCACGGGAATTTCACCTGTATAACGACAGTATCAGCTATATCATAAAAATTCTGGCCAACGGCCAGCTGGGCCAGCTTTATTTTGGGAAAAAGATTCGGGACAGAGAGAATTTCGGGCATTTTCTGGAGATCGCTAACCGGCCCATGAGCGCCCTGCAGCAGGACTTCGGATTCTCTCTGGAACATGTGCGTCAGGAGTATCCGGCCTACGGGACAACGGATTTTCGTCTTCCCGCCCTGGAGATCCAGCAGGACAATGGAAGCCGTCTGACCAACTTTACATATGAGTCATACAGGATCTTTGGCGGCAAGCCTGTGCTGGAAGGGCTTCCGGCTACTTACGCGGAGGAGGCAGAGGAGGCGGACACTTTGGAGATCACTCTGAGGGACAAGCTGCTGAATGTTAAGCTGATCCTTCTCTACACCATATTCAGCAAAGAGGCGGCTGTCGCGAGAAGCGCGAGGTTTGAGAACCCTTCCTGGAAAACAGTGCGGATCACCAGGGCCATGAGCATGTGTCTGGATCTTCCGGACTGTGACTATGACTGGATCCAGTTTTCCGGGGCATGGTCCAGGGAGAGGCAGGTGAAGACCCGCCGTCTGGAGCAGGGCATCCAGGCGGTGAACAGCACCAGAGGCCACTCCAGCCACAACCACAACCCATTTATTGTGTTAAAGCGCCCTACGGCTGACGAGTTTCAGGGGGAAGCTATGGGCTTTTCGCTGGTGTACAGCGGGAATTTTCTGGCCCAGGCAGAGGTGGACACCTACAATGTGACAAGAGTGATGCTGGGCATCAATCCATTTGCCTTTACCTGGAAGTTAGAGCATGGGGAGAGCTTTCAGACCCCAGAGGCTGTGATGGTGTATTCGGATCAGGGCCTCAACGGGATGAGCCAGACTTTCCACCATCTCTACCGTACCCGCCTTGCCAGAGGCGTGTGGAGGGACAAGGTCCGGCCTGTTCTCCTAAACAACTGGGAGGCTACTTATTTTGATTTTAACGAAGAGAAGCTGGTGAACATCGCCAAGGCGGCCAAGGAGGACGGGGTAGAGCTGTTTGTGCTTGATGACGGATGGTTCGGGGCCAGAAGCAGCGATTCCAGCGGTCTGGGAGACTGGTACGCCAACACAGAGAGACTGCCGGAAGGGATCCGGGGGCTTTCGGAAAAGATTGAGGCCCTGGGGATGAAGTTCGGCCTGTGGGTGGAGCTGGAGATGGTGAATCCGGACAGCGACTTGTACAGAGCCCATCCGGACTGGGCCCTCCAGACGCCGGGGAGAACCAGCTCCCAGGGGAGAAATCAGCTGGTTCTTGACTTTTCCAGGGCCGAGGTGGTGGATCACATTTATGATATGATAGCGGCTATTTTGTCTGAGTCAAAAGTATCCTATATCAAGTGGGATATGAACCGCTCGATTACCGAGTGCTATTCCCAGGGATATCCGGCGGACCGCCAGGGAGAGATCTTCCACCGGTATATTCTGGGAGTCTACCGCCTGTATGAGAGACTGATCCAGAATTTCCCCCAGATCCTGTTTGAGTCCTGCGCCAGCGGAGGCGCCAGGTTTGACGCGGGGATGCTTTTCTATGCGCCCCAGTGCTGGACCAGCGATGATTCTGACGCGGCGGAGAGGATCAAGATCCAGTATGGAACCTCCTTCGGCTACCCGGTGGTGAGCATGGGGGCCCATGTGTCCGCGGTTCCAAATCATCAGCTGTTCCGGCTCACGCCTCTTGAGACCAGGGGAAATGTGGCCTATTTCGGAGCCTTCGGCTATGAGCTGGATCTGCGGAAGCTGTCACAGGAGGAGCGGAAGGTGGTCAGGAAGCAGATCTCCTTCATGAAGCAGTACAGAGAGGTGATCCAGTTCGGCACCTTCTACCGGCTTCAGAGTCCTTTTGAGAACAATATCGCCGCGTGGATGACCGTGTCCGAGGACAAGAAGACAGCTATTGTGGGATATTATAAGATCTTAAATGATGTAAACTGTGAATTCCGCAGGATGAAACTGAGAGGCCTTCTGCCAGACGTGAAGTATCAGGTAGAGGAAAAGGATGAGTGGTTCTATGGGGATGAGCTGATGAGCGCGGGACTGATCACCAGCGACGCTTCTGCCGGCCAGGCATTCCCGGGAGAGTACTGCACGGATTTCTGGTCTAAGATTTATGTGCTGAAAGCAAAGTCCATGGAGTAGGGGAGACCCTTCCCCCGCCCCGTGTACATAAAAAGTTCAGTACCCCGAGACGCTGTGGGGTATTGAACTTTTTTTGCCCTTTACCGCAGACTTTCCAATTCTCTCTTAAGCCTGTCGCGGTATGCCGCTGACAGCTGGTTCCTATACTGGGTGGGGGACATCCCCATGCGCTTTCGGAACAGGGCGGAGAAGGCCACTGGGTTGGAGTAGCCGCATTTTCTGGCAACGATTTCCACAGGCTCGTTGTTCAGGGTCAGAAGTTCCGTGGCCCTGGTCATGCAGAAGTTGGTTAAATACTGTTTTGGGGACATGCCCAGGGTCTCATTGAAGATCTGGTAAAGGTATCCCCGGCTTACGGCCACATGGTCCGCTATGTCCGACACCCGCAGCCCCTGATGGAAATGCCGCTGGATATAGGAGATGGCTTCCCTTAAGTAGCGGTTAGTGGTCTCCCTGTCCCCGTCTAAATCTTCCTGCTGTCTGGGAGCGTTCTCGTCGATGAGACAGGAAAAAAATTCAAAAAACAATCCGTGAAGATAAAATTCATTTTTGGGGCTGTTCTGGTTGGAGCGCAGCATCTGGAATACCAGATCCCGAATTCTCTGTGATTCAGAGCTTTTAAAGACCAGATGGTTGTGGTTAAAACCTAAGTAAGACAGGTATTCCGGGGCTCTTGGGCCGGAAAAGCCCACCCACACATAGGACCAGGGATTCGCGGAACTGGCCTGATAAAATGTCAGAACATTGGGTTCAATGATGAATCCCTGGCCTGCTGTGAGATGAAAAATTTCATTATCCACCCGATACTCCCCCTGGCCCTCTAAAACATAGTGGATCACGTAATTGGGGCGAACGCCGTATCCGGGAGTGTGGAGGGGTTCGCATTTGGCATAGCCGCAGAAGCACAGGTAGAAGTCCTGGATCTGGCGGCTGGGAAGCTGAAGTACAAGAGATTGTTCCATAATTTATTCACCTGTTGTCGCTATGGTTTTATCACATTGAGGAGCGCGTCGGTGGGAGGCTGCTTGGAGGTGTAGAGTTCCATGGTCTCTTTGTGGCTGCGGTAGTTTTTGGGACTCAACCCGAATTTTTTCTTGAATGCCTTGGAAAACGCCAGAGAGTCGTCGTAGCCTACCTCCGCGGACACTTCTGTCACAGGAAGATCCGAGGAGGTCAGAAGGCTGGCAGCCTTGTGAAGACGGAAATCCATGAGGAACTTCTGGGAGGAGATTCCCAGCTCCTTCTGGAACACATGATTTAGATAAGTACGGCTGATGCCGATATAATCGGCAATATCGGTCACATTGATTCCCCGGCTGTGATTCCATTTGATATAGTCGATGGCCTGTTCTAAATAAACATTGCTCCCATAATCGTAGTGGGCATCCCCATTTTTGCCGGTCTGTCCCAAAAGGCTGTTGCAATTTTCCACGAGATAAGAAAAGAGCATTAGGAGATAGGCGTTCCTTTTTAAGTCATTGGAAAAGGACAGCTGGGAAGAGCCCAGTATATTGGAGATATATTCCACTAAAATATCCTGCTTCTTAAAAGGGAGGACATAGGCCTGTTTTGAAAAGCCGCAATTCCTGAGAGTTGAGGGGGCCCGGATCCCGTTGAACCCCACCCACGCGTAGGTCCAGGGTTCATCCGGGTCAGCGCCGTAGCGGATCTCCTCCCCGGGATTGATCAGAAACATCTGGTTGCTGGATAAAAAATAGGTGATGCCGCCTACCGTGTAGCTTCCTTTGCCCTCCAGAACAAAATGGATAATGTATTCATCCCGAAAAGAGGGGCCTAAATACTGGGAAGGCTGGCAGTGCTCGATGCCGCAGTGGACCAGATAAAGGTCCATGAAAGCTTCCCTTAAGTGCTCAAGACATTGAAATTGCGCGGAATCCGTGTACTTGATGTTCCTCATGATGTCATCTCCTATCCGTTTTTTGACGAAGCATGTGCAAGCACAACATATATGCCTGTGCTTTTTTTGATTTCAAAGCAAACCTTCATGCGCCACCACACATGAAAGCATATGGCGGGCGCGCTTGGCATACCTGAATTCAGATCGCCCGCGGCCATGGGCTTTCAAAGCAAAAGCATAAGTTAACTTGTTGTGCTACTTCAATAGTCAATACTTAAAGGGCTAAAAAAGCCCAAA
>CAJUSJ010000001.1:123100-147263 GCA_910588865.1 uncultured Lachnospiraceae bacterium | reverse complement strand
TCGGCTTGTTGGCATTGTTGCTGATGATGATTTCCACTGTCCACCCCCCTCGTCGTCTTAATGTACTTAATGTACCAGTACATTATAGTCTATCCAGGAGGATATGTCAAACGAAAAATATAAGGCTGTGTTTTTCTCGCCATTTTTGCTCCGCGAAAATGCTTGTGAGGGTGCCCCCAAACCCGCTGAGGACTTCTGGTCATGGTGTCCAGAAGTCACACAAAAACATCACTCTGATTTTTACCGAAAGCGGTATTTCGCGTAATGTTGACAGCCCATTTTGTTGTTGTGTTTTTGTATGTGAGTTACTGTTCACATGCGTTCACAGCAACTGGCAAAAATCCATGAAAATCGCCTGCGGCGATGGGATTTTTGCTCTCTGGCTCAGTTTATCATACGGTCAGCGCGGCAAGCGCGCAGACCTACCTGAACAGTAACGTATGTGATTCCCTGAAAGAAAAACCTTGAACCTATTTCTTGCGTGGTATATAATGAAAGTGTAGCGATGCTTTTCTTGCAGAAGGGAGAACATATGGCAAGAACCGTAGGGATAGGGATTCAGAGCTTCGAGAGAGTGATTGTCAATCATTATTTTTATATTGATAAAACCAATTTTATAAAAGAATGGTGGGAGAGTGGGGATGATGTGACATTAATCACTCGTCCAAGGAGATTTGGAAAAACTCTGAATATGAATATGGTGGAACGATTTTTCTCTGTTAAATATAGAGAGCAGGGGCAGATATTCGAGAAACTGTCAATATGGAAGGAAGAGAAATATCGTAAACTTCAGGGAACATATCCGGTGATTGCTCTCAGCTTTGCGGATATAAAAGAAACCACAGCCTTTGGGACAAAAAAAAGAATCTGCCAGATTATAGAAGAATTATACAATCAATATGATTTTTTATTGGACAGCGGATGCCTGAATGAAAAGGAAAAAGAAAGTTTTGGGCGGATAACCGTGGATATGAATGATTATGAGGCTTCGAATTCTTTAAAAATGCTATCCCTTTATCTTTCACGCTATTATAAGAAGCAGGTAATTCTTTTACTGGACGAATATGATACGCCTTTTCAGGAGGCTTATTTATATGGTTATTGGAATGAACTGGTGGAGTTTGTGCGCGGTTTATTTAATTCCACATTTAAAACCAATCCTTATTTGGAGCGGGCCCTTATGACAGGTATCACCAGGATTAGCAAGGAGTCCATTTTTTCTGATTTAAACAATCCAAGAATTATTTCTACTACAACAAACAGTTATACAGATTCTTTTGGATTCACCTGGGATGAGGTGGAAGAGGCTCTAAAAGAATACGGAATAGAAAATCAGGGGCAGGAAGTGAAAGACTGGTATGACGGGTTTAGCTTTGGAGAAAGAAAAGGGATTTATAATCCTTGGTCTTTGTTAAACTATTTGAAGGAAAAAAGATTTGCGGCATATTGGGCAAATACCAGCGGTAATAGGTTGGTAAACAGGCTGATTCAAAAAGGTAATAAAAATGTTAAGATGATTGTGGAGGACCTTTTGAATGGAAAGTCATTGAGTATACGAATGGATGAGCAGGTGGCTTTTGATCAGCTGGAGCGCAGAGAAAGTGCTATCTGGAGCCTTCTACTGGCTAGTGGATATCTGAAGGTAAATGGTCTTCATATAAATGTAAAAACTGGGAAAACTACTTATGAATTGATGCTGACGAACCGTGAAGTCCGTTTGATGTTTGAAGGGATGATCGAAGAATGGTTTTCTGAGTCTGTCCCGGCTTATAATGACTTTATCCGTGCCATGCTTTGTGATGATGTGAGACAAATGAATCTTTATATGAATGAGGTAGCGTTTCATACGTTTAGTTTTTTTGACTCTGGGAATGCGCCATCTAAGGCAGAGCCGGAACGTTTTTACCATGGTTTTGTTCTTGGGCTAATGGTAGATCTTTCAGACCGATATCGGATTACCTCTAACAGGGAAAGCGGGTTTGGGAGATATGATGTGATGCTGGAACCTAAGGATAAGACAGATAAGGCATTTATTCTGGAATTTAAGGTTCACGATCCAGATCTTGCCGAGAAAACATTGAAAGATACAGCGCAGGCTGCGTTGAAGCAGATTGAAGATAAAGGATATACAGCAGCTTTAGTTGCAAAGGGATTTGGCCTAAAGCAGATTAGGAGATATGGATTTGCTTTTCGGGGTAAGCAGGTTTTGATTCAATCAGACAATTTGGAATGAAGATAAGAATGCTTAAGACTAATATGAAATGTTTGGTAGAAAAAACAAATCATTTCTGTAGGAGATGTAACGCCTTATGCAATATAAGGGTATTAATATAAAATGAAACCAGAAATAGCATACAGGTGAGAATACCCGTCCAAGGGAGATATGACAAGAACCAGTCTGGGGAGAATTGGAGCGCCAGAGCAGGAGGTAGAACTTATGGGGCTGTATCTGAATCCGGGAAACGAAGCGTTCCGGCAGGCAGTGACGGATGACATTTACATTGATAAGACAAAGTTAATTGCCCTCATAAACCAGAGGATCAAGCGATCAAGAGTAAAATATATCTGCGTAAGCCGCCCCCGCCGTTTTGGAAAGTCTATGGCAGCAGATATGCTTGCTGCCTATTATGGGAAGGGCTGCGATTCCAGAGAATTGTTTGCAGGCAGAAAGATTGAAAAAGAAGAGTCTTTTCCGACACATTTAAACCGGCATAATGTAATACGGCTGGATATTCAGCGTTTCCTCTTTGACGAATTACATCTTGATATTTTTATCGATAAGGTACAGGAAGCAGTGATCCGGGAACTGGAAGAGGAATATGGGGGTTACTTTGTGGCGGATCAATATGGGCTGCCTGGCGTGTTGGGGCAAATATATAGCAGCGGCCCGATGACACCATATTCTCCGGAATCCGGAAGGAAAAAAATCGTATAGCTGCATTGAAACATATCAATCAGATGGTAAATGGCTGATTGAGACAGGGAATAAAACCAGTCATTTATATAGTTCGGCGAAAATTCGATACCCAGTATCTCAGGGCGCAATCCGAGATCAATCCAGCTCCAGTCCTGACAGGGAAGCTTGATGAAATGGATGGGCAATCCGTTGTCTGTAAACAGGTCTTTTGCAAAGTGATACAGGGTTTGTTCCATGGCAGTCTCCTTATTGATATCTGGTCTGAAGAATCCGATTATCATTATTTATTGCATATATTTCAGGTAAAATCAAGGGAATCTGAGAAATACACAAAAAAACATGAAGATGATTCATTTCAGGCAGCCGTGATATTTTATATAATCCTATTGTTTAAAACCGATCAGAACCAGAAGAGGAGGAACGATTTTATAAGGAAAAGAACAAGATGGCGTTGTATCTTATTGTCAGGTGTGATGGCAGTAGTATTAAGTGGCTGCGGCGGTTCTTCGGGGGAAACATCCGCTGTGGAGGAAAGTACAAAATCACAGACAACCCCGTCAGAGACCGCGGAATCGGAGACAATGGCGGACAGTGCTTATAAGCCAGGGACCTATGAGGCATCGGCCCAGGGCATGGGAGGAGATGTTACGGTGAAGGTGGTTGTGACAGGGGATGCCATTGAATCTGTAACCGTTACCAGCCACAATGAGACTGTCGGTATCTCGGACCCGGCGATCGAGAAGATACCGGCACAGATCGTGGAGGCCCAGGGGTTGAAGATTGACGCCGTGTCCGGGGCCACTGTGACGAGCAACGCCATCTTGACAGCAGCGGCGGAGGCCCTTGCCCAGGCAGGCGCTGATGTGGATGCGCTAAAAGAGATCGGACTGGCCAAAGAAAGGAAAGAGGATGAAAAACTGGAGGCGGATGTGGTTGTCGTGGGAGGCGGCATGGCAGGACTCAGCGCCTCTATTTCCGCGGCAGAAAGCGGCGCTGACGTGATCCTGGTGGAAAAGATGGCTTCCCTTGGCGGCGCTTCCATCACCTGCGGAGGAGAACTGCTGGCGGCAGGGACGGATATGCAGAAGGAACAGGGAATTGAGGATTCTCCCCAGGCACTGGCTGAGTACTGGATTGAAAAAGGAGAGGGGCATGTGGATGAAGAAATGCTGAGAACCATTGCGGATACGGCTCCGGAGACATTTCTCTGGCTGCAAGACCAGGGAGTGGAATTCGGCGGCGTCACATTCTCATATAACTATCCATCCCAGGAACCGCTCCGCAACCATAAGACAACAGATAAGAAGGGAACCGGCTTTATCCTTCCCATGACCGAGGCAGCCGAAAAAGCAGGGGTGGAGATCCTGCTGGAGACACCTGCCGTGGAACTGATTCAGGAAGACGGCAAGGTGAAAGGCGTGATCTGTGAAAATGAAGGGCGCAAGGTAGAGATATCGGCGAAAAGCGTCATATTGGCTACCGGCGGTTTTGCCAATAACCAGGATTTAGTGGAAGAGTATTGTCCGGCATTTGGCACTTATGGAACCTTTTTAGGGGAAGCGCACCAGGGAGACGGACTGATCATGGCCAGAGACGCGGGAGCCAACATCATCGCGGGCGGCGGCGCTATTGTCAATCCCATGGATATGGGGGCCACAGGCCTGCAGGATCCGGGCGGAGTGTTCCTGAATGTAACGCCAGAAGGCAAACGCTTTGCCAACGAGGCCGCCTACTGGTTTTCACGCAGCAAGAAGCTGTACTTTGATGAAAAATATAATTGTTACTACAGTATCTTTGATTCAGAATATCCCCTGGATGGACTGGAAGAGGCTGTGAAAGCGGGAACCGCGTTTAAAGGAGATACGGTGGAAGAGCTGGCAGAGCAGTTGGAAATGGATCCAGCCGCACTCAACGCCACAATCGATTCCTATAATCAGATATGTGAAACAGGTAATGATACCGAATTTGGCAAACCTGCCAGAGGAAACAAAGGAACATCGGACAGTGTCCTGGAAAAAGATGTACTGTTTTTAAATGAGATCAAGACAGCGCCTTTTTACGCGGTGAAAGTAGAAACCAATGGATTGACAGGCACGTTTGGCGGTCCGGAGATCACCATAAACGGAGAGGTGGTATCGGTTGACGGTCAGGTTATTCCAGGATTGTACGCGGCAGGAGAAGTCGCCAATGGACAGCTTCTATACCATGAATATCCCTGTTCCGGTTCATCCATTCAGTTCTGTGCCACTATGGGACGGTTCGCGGGAAAGGCCGCGGCGGAGACTGCGCTAAAATAAGCGGGGCATTACTTACTATGAAAGTCCATCGCCGAAGGCGATCTGTATAGTTGATTTTCTCGCTTTACGCGCTTGCGTGGTATTTTGCCCCGCAAGCGTTTTTTTTTTGCCCGGCTTTAGGATGCCATAACCCTTCTTTTTATGTTCCAGTGACACAGCTTGCGGGACGAAAAGGAACAATCACGCGGTTATTGACTGAAGCTTCTGCAGAAATTTCCGAAGAATCATACCTTCATCTGTCAAGGTAATCCTGCGGTTTCCCCGGATCATAAGCTGTTTTCCAAGTTCCTCTTCCATGTCACGCAGCTGCCTGGATAACGTAGGCTGGGAGAGGTGGAGAGACTCCGCCGCGCCGGAAATACTCTGTTCACGGGCAACAGCAAGAAAATATTGAAGAACACGTAATTCCATAAAGATGATCCTCCTTATACTGGTATAACCTTACATGATATAACCTCGTGTTGATATAACCCTATATCAATATAACCTTATACTGATATAACCTTATTCTATCACGGCATACCATGCTCATCAAGCATAGGTTTAGGTTTAGTATGAGTCATTAGTATAAATCAGGTTGTTGCTCAGGCAGGATTGAAGCGCTGGCCCGCGCTTCGTTCCCCGAAAGAGCGGTTGGGCGGGATTGACGTTGGGTTAGGCCAGGACCAGGCCATTACGCGGCTTCCGGGAGAATGCTGTCTTCACCTGCGTAAAAGCAATCAATCCCGCTAATTGATTCCCCCTGAACGGCGGATAGCCAGATTGTTTCGTTTGCGCCATTCTGTAGGGGTCATTTGTTTTATTTCCCGAAAATTGCGGCAAAACTGGGAACTGCTTTTATAGCCAACCCGTTCCGCGACCTCTGAAACCGGGATATCAAGGTTCAAATACTGACACGCCCGGTCGATACGCAGATGATTCACAAGAGAGGAAAAACTGTGGCCATATTCCCGGTTAATCCGCCTGGACAGCGCGCCGACAGAGACGCCTAATATGTTCGCGATATCGGACAGCCGGATCTCTTCTGACACACGATCGTGGACATAGAAAATCACACTGCGCGTCTGCGCGCTGTATGCTCCATTTTTCATAGCGATCACTTTTTCGCCGTAAAATAGGGCGAAATCCCGGCGCAGATTGGTCAAATCCTGCAGTGTACGGCAATTTTCAATCTGCTCGGCAAATCGCGCGGCGATGCTCCGCGTATACACAGTGGGGCAGCCGCCTTGGCAAGCGGCGTGATAGCACAGGGTATTGATAGAAAGGCTGATGTTTTTCATATTCCGCAGCACATCATTGCTGGGATGATAATGGGTCGGCTCCATAAAGGAGTGATGGAGCATGAGCTTTCGGATATTTTCAAGATCGCCCCGGCGGATGGCTTCCATCAGGGCGTATTCGGTTTGAGCGTTGTGGAGAATGGTGAATCTGTCATTGTAAGGAACGCCTGCCTCCCACTCACTCTTCTGATCGGAAACCCGTGAAATATAGGCAGTGGTTTTGGGGGAGGATGAGCAGTAAAACAGTGGCATGATCGTTTCCAGCTCTCCCCAGGAAAAGCGCCGCGGGTTTTTGGAGGACATGCATCCCCTATGCTTGTCTGTCAGCACAAAGGGTCCAAACAGGAGCAGGAAAGTATTTTCTCCAATGGCGGTAACCAGACTGAAAAAGCTGTACCCGTCTCTCTGGTGCAGGTTTATACAGCCGGAAGACCGATCAGCGGGTGTCATATCCCGCATCTGATCCAGCGCGGCGGCAGATACCTGCTGAGAAATATCTTCTGGGACAGGGCTGTTTTCCTGATGATAACAGGCCACACGCTCTCCACTTTGGCAGAACAGGGCCATATCCACGCCGCTGAGCAGAAACAGCCTGTTTAATGTCGCGAGATAATCTCCCAATATATCCTCCTGGAACAGGGCATTCAACTCATTTTTCATAAAAATCACCCGAATTCATCAAAAATTTTTGTCTACAAGCAGAATTTTAATATAATGATCAAAAATAGTCAACTGAAAAAGCGGGTTATGGTTTATTATCAACAAAAAAAGGGGTTGCGGACCGCCTCGAACCATAATGGAAGACATGGAAGCTTCCCTGTTGTTCCGCGGTCATGAACTGACAAACTAAGGAGGAAATATCATGAATGGAAGTACGCAATTCAAACAGGCAACCTGGCCGCAGATGCTCATGGCGGCAGCAATGTCCATCGCGGTCAACATCTACATCAGCTACACTGGGTACATCAATTACTATTTAACAGGGGTCGTGGGCTTCAGCGTCGTGGTCGCTGGCTCCTTTGTCACGGTTTTTCGGATTTGGGATGCTGTCACAGATGTGGGGATGGGTATGGTTGTCGATCGTACCAATACCCGCCTTGGAAAATTCCGCCCGTTCATGATCGCGGGTGGCATCGGCAGCTTTGTGAGCAGCCACGCGCTGATTTATCTCCCGCCGATGATCTCGGAAGGGATGCTGCGCAAAGCAGCTTTTATCCTGATTTACCTTCTGTTTGTGCTGATGACTACGATGCAGGCATGTGCTTTGCGCGCCAGCGCGCAGGTGCTGACCAATGATCCCAAACAGCGCGCGACTATGGGGATGCTGAACGGGATCGCGCTTACCCTGTTGTACAGCGGCATGCCGATCCTGGTCTTTTCCCACATCATGCCCATGACCAGAGGCTTTAATCTGGAGTTCTTTACCACTTTGCTGCGCTATACTTCGATTATTTCTCTGGTATGTATCATCATGGCCATCCTTTCCTTCGGCAGGCATGATGTTAAGCGTTCTGATAACGAGGCCCAACCCGCTTCCAGCTTTAACATTAAAGAGGCTTTAAGTGTTCTCGTCAACAATAAACAGCTTCTGATGCTGGTGCTTTCCGCGAGGACCGACAAATTAGCGACTACACTACAAGGCAACGCGACCATAGTCGTTATTATTTTTGCCATTGTCGCAGGCAATTCCCAGCTCAGTTCCGCCGCTAACGCTTATACAATGTGGCCGTCTGTCATCATGATCCTGCTGGGCGTCGGCGCGCTGGGCCGCAGGTTCGGGGCCAAGCGTTCGCTGGTAGTTTCCAGCTGGGGCGGGCTTGCCGTATGCGTCCTGAGTATTTTGCTGTGGATCTTTGGCAACCCTCATTCCCTGGCATTTCCCGATTATGAAGGCTTTCACGGCTGGACCTTTTTCACCATTGCCTATCTGGTGCTCTGGTGTGCCATGAAGGGTTTTGGAATGGTCGCGTCCAATAGCCTGAACCCCATGCTCGCTGATGTGATCGACTATGAGGAATACCGCGGCGGCAAATACTTACCCGGCATTATCGGCGCGTTGTTCAATCTTGCGGACAAAATCATTTCTTCGCTTGGTTCAACAGTGATCGCGCTGCTGTGCGCCATGATCGGCTTTACCTCTGAGCTTCCAACCGTAGATACCCCCTACAGCGTGCCGCTGTTCGCCATTGGGCTTTTGGGTATGTATGGCCTTTCCGTCATCGGCTTGATCATAAACTTGATCTGCCTGCGCTTCTATCACTTGACACCGGAGAAAATGGCGGAAATCTGCGGCACTTTAGCTGAGAGAAAAGCTTTGGGAGCAGACCGCTCCTCCTGCTGACTTGGCAGGGAACATTCTGTATTTTGACTGTTAATCTGGCAGATGTCCCATGAACATCTTTGCCTTTGACAAACTTGAGAGGTGAGTATAATGCAGAAAAGGCCCAATATTATTATCTTTAATCCGGATCAGATGCGTGCCGACGCGGTATCCCATTTAGGCAGCCCGGCCGCGAAGACACCGTTTCTGGATTCTTTTGCCAGGACCGAGGCGGTATCCTTTCGCAATGCGTTCTGCCAACACCCGGTATGTGTCCCCAGCCGATGCAGCTTTACAACCGGATTATATCCCCATACTACGGGGCACCGGACCATGGCATATTTGCTGCGGGAGTGGGAAACCAGTCTGTTCGAAGAACTGAAAAACGCCGGGTATTATGTTTGGATGAACGCCCGGAACGATCTGGTAGCCGGGCAGATCCCCGGATTGGTAGAGCGTCACGCTTCTGAAATCTATTATGGCGGAGGATCCTCTTCGGACGCTCCAGGCCCTGAGGTGGGGCGGGGACAGCCAGGCGGCAAGGAATATTACTCTTTTTTTGGCGGACGACTGGGCCTGGATGAAAACGGACGGAATTACAGTCCGGATGATGAGGATCTGGATGCTGCCATTTCCAGGATCAGGGAGAAGCCGGCGGATCAGCCCCTCTGCCTTTTCCTGGGCACGGTCAATCCCCATCCGCCGTATCAGGTAGAAGAACCTTATTATTCAGCCATTGACCGGAACAGACTGCCGCCCCGCATCCGTCCGGAGGATTGCGCGGGCAAGCCGGATATTGAAAACGCCATCCGGGTTCACCAGGGATTGGAACCGTATACCGAGGAAGATTGGAGTGAACTGCGGGCCTGTTATCTTGGTATGTGCATGAAGGTGGATGATATGTTCCGAAAATTGTGTGACGCACTAAAAGAGGCGGGGGAGTATGACAACTCAGCTATTTTCTTTTTTTCCGATCATGGGGATTTTACCGGGGATTATGGACTTTCCGAAAAGGCTCAAAACGCCTTTGAAGATTGTCTGACCAAAGTCCCGTTTCTGGTGAAGCCGCCCAAAGGATTTGATTTGGATGCCGGGATTTCGGACAGCTTGGTGGAACTGGTAGACTTTTATGCCACTGCCATGGACTTTGCCCAGACAGAACCGACCCACACCCAATATGGACGGTCTCTGCGGGGCATCCTTGCCGATCGGACCGCCGAAGTCCGAACATTTGTTACCTGCGAGGGCGGTCGGAACCCAAATGAGATACACTGCGATGAGTTTCACGCAAACGGTCCCAAAGGGACTCAGCCCTTTCACCCTTACTGGCCCCGCCATTATGCTCAAACCGATCCCGATGCTCATGCTAAGGGTTTCATGATTCGGACAAAGAAGTGGAAGCTGGTCAGCCGTGTCAACGGCAGGGATGAACTTTATAACCTGGCCGCTGACCCGCAAGAACTTCATAACCTGTTTGGGACGAGCGGGACGGAATCCGTTACCGCCCGGCTCAAGTCAGATTTGCTGCTGTGGCTCATGGAAACCGCTGACGCGGTCCCTTACGACTACGACAGCCGCTTCTCAAACGAAATGATTTGGGCTAAGGTGAAGCGGCTGGTTCCGCCTGAATATGAATCTGAAATAAAAGCCCAGATCGCGAAAGGAACCAACATGTTCCTCCTGATTCAACAATGCAAACAGCGGTTTGGAGAAGCCGGGAATCCTGTGAAAGAGAGCGGTTCCTAACATCTTTATCAGCCAGAAATGTGTAAACCAATAAAATACCATTTGACTTGAAATGGAGGGTTCCAAATTGAAATTCCAAAAAGCCTCTGACCATATCCAATACCACCCCAACCCGGATGGACCTGTGATCGGGACGGTTTCGCGTCCAGTGCTTGAGCAGGACGGATTGTTTTTCAAAGATATTGACGGCAGCGGTACGGTGTCCGCTGTCAACGACTGGCGGCGCTCGCCGCAGGAACGTGCGAAAGCCTATGCCGAGCTGCTGACAACCGAAGAGAAGATCGGCCAGCTGTTCATCTCAGACTGGCGTATGGCGAAATATCCGCCATCCGGCCCCATGGCTCCCGAAGACTATCAGGTCATCCCCGACGGGTCCGGGCTGCTGGATGAAGGGGAGCTGTGCGGGAAAACCATTTTCGGCCAGCAGAATCTTCCCGGCACGACCAGGCTGCTGAAGGAGTGGTTCAGCCGCCATTTAATCCTCCGAGCGAACGCGAAACCGGAGGAAATTGCCGATTGGATCAACCAGCTGCACGCGGTCGCGGAGGAGTGCGGCCATTTTGTCCCTGTTCAGGTAGTATCCAACTCCCGCAACGAAAACGGCGAGATCGTATTTGGCATGAACGATGCCGCCGGAGTATTCGCCTCCTGGCCGGGGACGCTGGGCATTGCCGCCGCTGTCCGGGGAGACGGTCTGGATATCATTGACCGCTTCGCGGACTGTATCCGCCGGGAATGGGATGGGGTCGGCATGAAAAAGGGCTATATGTATATGGCGGACTGTGTAACCGACCCTCGCTGGCAGCGGGCCTATGGCACGTTCGGTGAAGATCCGGCGCTTATCACCGAGATTTTTGAGCGGCTGATCCCTGGCATTCAGGGCAGCAAAGAAGGGGTGACTCCAAAGGGCGTTTCGGTAACAGTGAAGCACTTTCCAGGCGGCGGGCCCCGTGAGAACGGCTTTGATCCCCATTATGCCGCCGGTCAATGGAACGTTTACCGCACGCCGGGAAGTCTGCAAAAATACCATATCCCAGCATTTTGCCCAGCGGTAAAATACCATGCCGCATCCATTATGCCGTATTATTCCAAGCCCTCCGACGCAAAGAGCGCGCGGCAGCAGGATAGGGAGGGAAATCCTGTCCGGTTTACGCCTTACGGCTTTGCCTATAACAAGGAATTTATTGACGGGATGCTTCGCGGGCAAATGGGCTTTGATGGTTATATCAATTCAGACACAGGCATTGTCCATAATATGTGCTGGGGCGTGGAAGCCCTTGATGTGCCGGAGCGGATCGGTTTCGCGGTCACACAGTCGGGTGTTGACCTGATATCCGGTCTGTTCGACAACGAAGCCGCGCGGAAAGCCTATAGCCGCGGAAAACGCGGCTATTACGAGACGCATCCGGTTCCGGAGGGGTACCGCGCGGAAGACTTGGTTCTGACAGATGAATCATTGAACCGCGCCGTGACCCGGACGCTGACCGAGCTGTTCCAGCAGGGGTTGTTTGAGAACCCTTACCGCGATCCGAAGCGCGCCTTGGCAGCCGTCGCCGAGCCGTCAGACTGGGAAGAAGCGTTTTCCGTACACCGGAAATCGGTGGTGCTGCTGAAAAATGACGGGAGTCTGCCCCTCACGGACCGAAATATCCAGGGAAAAAAGCTGTATGTGGAAGCCTTCCACAGGGATGCGAAAGCTGGTACAGCGGCGACCAAAGCGCTGCGTGAGCGGCTGGAAAAGTTCCATCTGACCAGCGATCCCGCCAAAGCGGATTACGGGATCCTGATGATAACGCCGTCCTCAGGGGAATATTTCAGCGCGACGAAGGGTTATCTGGAATTGGATATCTGTGAAAACAAAACAGTACGCGATGTGGATGAGCGGGGACGGCCGACAAACAAAACACATTTGGAAACAACGCTTTCAGGCGCGAAACGGATCGCGGAGATCGCAAACGCCATCCACGCTAATGGCGGTAAGGTGATTGCCAACATCAACATTACGCTTCCCTGGGAGGTCGGCAATGTAGAGCCTTACACGGATGCGCTGACTGCCGGCTTTGATACCGATCCGGCGGCAACGCTGGATGTGATTTTCGGACGGTTCCAGCCAGTTGGCAGACTCCCGGTCACTCTGCCGCGCGGGGATAATGTTCTTGCCGTGGATGCGGAAGGGATTTGCGTCAGTCCCAACGACGTTCCCGGTTATGACAAGGATCTGTATATGCCGGACGAGATGAAGGACGAAAATGGGAAAGCATATGCGTACCGCGACGCCGCAGGCAATTACTACGAACTGGATTTTGGCCTATAGATTTTTTATAAAACTCTCTTTTGGGAAAAGTGTTCCGATTGCGTATAATATGATAAATCGTTATCCACTTCCAAGACATTTTATTCTCAAATCCAGGACAAAAAGAAAGCGCCTTCGGATGATTGATTTTTCCCATTGGAACCAGATCTACAATTATGAAAAGAACAGCAGGAAAGCCTGTCACGGCTCTCCTGCTGATTTTTTCGCGCGGCAGGGGGGCTGGATATCCAGCCTGTCTAAAAAGCCCGCGCCCCAGTTGCACATGGCGTCCAGCACAGGGATAATACTCCGGCCAAACGCGGTAAGCGAATATATGGTTCTGGGCGGTTTATCTGGGATTACTTCCCGGTGTATCATCCCACATTCCTCTAAATCGTGTAACTGCTGTGACAGCATCTTTGGCGTTGCTTTTGGAATCATGCGCCCCAGCTCCATGTAGTGGAGCGGTTTTTCGATCAGGTACCAGAGGATAAGCGGCTTATATTTCCCGCCGATCAAAAACAGCGTGGCCTCCACTGGGCAGTTGAACTGGTCTTTTGAATATTCCATTGTCTGTATCCACTCCTTTCTTTATCGCTACCCTTGGGAAGTATCTGCCCAAAAAACGCGTTCTTGCGAAAAATTTATGTGCTGCTAAAATTTAGGATAACGGTTAATCAACACGTTCAGTATATAACAGAAAGAGAGGATTTTCTACAGTAACATTCCACACCGCGGATGATTTTCATAAATGTTTGTCATCCGCTGTGAACGCGTGGGTATATGCTGAATGACTAATTGTGACTTATTGGCAGTTGCTTTTTAAATAAGCATTGACTTAAATAAAAAAAGAATATATATTTAAGTAAACACTTAATTAAAGGAGAGGTAATATGAATCTGGAGAAGATGCTGAAAGCATTGGGCGAGCCAATGCGGTTTCAAATTTATAACAATATCTTGGAACGAAAACACTGTGTTCGTTCTCTTTCAAAAAAGTTGGGAATCTCTGAACCAGCAATTTCACAGCATTTGAAGGTAATGCGGGAGGCAGATTTAATTTATGGTGAAAAATATGGCTATCATACCCACTATCTGCCAAAACAAGATGCCGTAGACTTTTTGATGGAATCTTTTTTGAAAATGCAAAGGCAATCATTATCTCTTGACCGTAATGCCGCGATCTGTCATTGCGAGTTTAGAAAGGAGGGGCAGCAATGAGTATTCTCCGTGATCTTTTTCTAACCTTTGCCCAAATCGGTTTGTTTACATTTGGTGGTGGTTACGCAATGATTGCCATGATTGAAAACAAATGCGTAAAACAGAAGAACTGGATTTCTCATGATGATATGATGAATGTTACTGTAATCGCGGAATCCACTCCAGGTCCGATCGCAATTAACTGCGCTACCTTTGTGGGATTCAAACAAGCGGGATTTCTTGGTTCACTGGTTGCCACTTTAGGCATTGTTTTTCCCTCCTTTGTCATAATTTTTGTGATTTCCATGTTTTTGGATTACTTTCTTGAAATCACATGGATTAGCAATGCTTTTCACGGTATAAAAATCGCGGTTGGAATTTTGATTCTGGATGCATCCCTTACCATGGTTAAAAAAATGAAAAGAAAAATTCTGCCATTTATTATCATGACTTGTTCCTTTGTTGTTATGCTTCTTGTCAACATTTTTTCATGGAATATTTCTTCTATTTGTTTGATGAGCATTGCGGCGATCGTCAGTCTTTTCATTTTTGTAATTATGGGGGCACCAGAATAGAAAGGTGGTGTAGGAAAATGATTTATCTTGAATTGATTTTGGGGTTTCTGCGTGTTGGGTGCTTTTCTTTTGGTGGCGCGTATGGAGCGATTCCGCTTATTCGAGATGTAGTGCTTTCCTATGGCTGGCTCACAGATGAGACGATGACTTACATGATTGCGGTAGCAGAAAGCACACCAGGTCCCATTATGGTAAATCTTGCCACATACGTTGGAAGCAGCCAGGCTGGATTTTGGGGGGCTGTACTAGCAACATTATCCGTCGTACTCCCATCGTTTTTCGTGATACTGCTTGTTATGATTGCCCTGAAAACTCTGCTAAAAAACAAATACGCGCAGGCTGTATTGAGAGGATTAAAGCCTTGCGTTATCGGAATCATTCTTGCCACAGGTGTTTATATGATAATTAATAATTGTATTCCCTTCGCAAGCGATGCTTCCGTAAATTTTCAGGCAGTAAGCATCACGGCTATATTAGTAGTGGTTTTGTTTGGATCGAAAATAATTTTTAAAAAGAAACTTTCTCCGATTATGCTTATCATAATAGCAGCGTATTTAGGAATTGTGGTGTATGGCATCTAATAAAGTTGTCCAACCAGACGGAACTGCCGGTGGATTTCAGTGAAAAGCAGTTCCGCGGGCTGGTGGCTTACGTAATAGGCTATCTGAGCGGCAGGGTGGTTTTCACCTTCCGTAACGGTGTGGAAGTTAAGATAAACAAAGGTGGAACAATTCGCTATGGAATGCTGACTGCTCAAGTGCGGCAGAGATTGCTTTTATACCAAAAAATAGCAGCAGATATTATGGCTCTTGTTTACATTGTGACAATTGGGTATATAAAGGACTTCCGGAACCTTATGTTGAGTCAGTCATTCAGAGTGTAACATCAGAAATTCTCAAAAAGGATAAATATCCTCAATATAAAATAGTATTTGAATATGCCGCTAATTGTGAGGTGGGATCAAATCCCATGATGTATAGAATCATTTCATTACGGCGGGCGGTGACGCGAAGGCATCCGGCAGGCAGGACGATGTAATGGCAATGTTTGATTCCGACGGCGTTTCTACCTGAAAAGGGGCTGTGAAAAATGGAGTAAATGAAATTCCATTTCTCACAGCCCCTGTTTTTCTGGCCCTAAAATACATGAGCCGCGCGATTTCATATGTGCCTAATTGCCATGGTGTTTCTGGCTCAGAAGCTCTTCCGAGTGAAGCTCTCCTGCCGCGAACAGCGCGTTCTTGGTGAGGGTCGGCGCTACCAGCTCGTAGACCAGCACGGAGAAGAGCACCACATTGCGGACCATAGCGCCATCGGAGAGACTTGCCGCGGTGATAGCCATTCCCAGGGCCACACCTGCCTGAGGAAGGAGGGTGATGCCCAGATATTTCTGGATATTTTTCTCACAGCCGGTCAAGGCACAGCTGCTGTAGGATCCCAGAATCTTGCCTGCCGACCGGGCCGCGATGTAGATCACGCCGATGAGCAGAACCATGGGATTGCGCAGAATCCGCAGATCCAGCTCCGCTCCGGACAGCACGAAGAAGAGAATACTCAAAGGTGTAGTCCACCGGTCCAGGCGCTCCATCAGCACTTCGGAGGTCTCACAGATGTTGCAGAAAATGGTGCCGGTCATCATGCACACCAGCAGCAGGGAGAAGCCGCAGCGCACCGGTCCCAGCTGAAATTCCACCATGGAAAGTCCTACCGTCAACAGCACAAAGGCAACGGTCATGGAGATCCGGTTTCCGCGGGAGTGGAAATACCTCTCGCTCCAGTCCAGAATATACCCGGCCACAGCTCCCAGCGCAAGGGAAAAAACAATCTCCAGCACTGGCTCCACCACCACGGTAATAAGGCTGATTCCGCCCTGCTCCAGGGCGCTGGCCACGCCAAAGGACCCGGAGAAGAGCATCAGGCCCACAGCGTCATCAATGGCTACCACCATCAAAAGCAGCCGGGTCAGGGGGCCGTCCGCCTGGTACTGACGCACTACCATAAGGGTAGCGGCAGGTGCCGTGGCGGCGGCAATGGCACCCAGGGTAATGGCCGATGCCAGGGAAAGGGTCTCCGGAAAGGCCAGATGAAACGTAATCAAACCCAGATCCACAACAATGGTGGTGACAACCGCCTGGAGAATGCCTACGGTAATGGCCTGGCGTCCCATGTGGCGCAGCTGCTCCAGCCGGAACTCATTGCCAATGGTGAACGCGATAAAGCCCAGAGCCATTTCCGAAATCAGGCCCAGATAGTTGACATCCTCCATCGAATGAAACCCCACCCCCGGAAGCCCCAGCCGTCCAATACAATAGGGACCCAGAAGCAGCCCTGTCACCAGGTAGGCCGTGACAGCGGGAAGTCCTACCCGCTTGGCCAGCCGCGACATAAGTAAACCCGCAATCAGGCAAATGGAAACACAAAGAAGAAGATTCTGCATAATCATATCCTTTCCCAGAACCGCGGGGATTGAAAAGGCCCGGGGTCTGTCAGCTTTTTGTTATTTGTCACGAACATAAAGATATCACTTTTTTCCAAAAAATCAATCTGAATATTATACAATTTTCCTTAAAAATTCGCCGAAGTCTTCCACATTTTTTCAAAACCCGCAACCATTTGTCTGTCCTTGTTTCACAATAAAAAGAAGTGTAAAGCCTGCTTTCCCACAGAAACTTTACACTTCCCATTTTGCTTTTTATCTACATGTTTGATCAGGCTTGTGTACCGTTTGTTGTCTGTCCGGTTTTTCCATAAAAAGTCAACAGATAGATGCCGCACAAGCCTACCGCCCCATAGATAACTCGTGATAACCAGATATTCCTGAAAATAAATTCTACCAGATTAAAATCGAAAAATCCGATAAGCCCCCAGTTTACAGCTCCAATGATTCCAATTGTAAGCGCTATTCCATCTAACATTTTGTTCATAAAGAAGACCTCCTGACTTTTTTAAACATCATGCGCGGATTCTTAGGTTACAACTTTCGTATAAAGCATTCCCTGATTTTTAAATGTTATTCCTTAACGGGATCATAAAACTATAGGGGAAATCTTGGGGAATAAGGAAGGAATAAGAAAAAAATATTCCCATGCTTATGAGGTATAGAGAAACATGCAAACGATGTATTTGATATTTTGAGCCTGCCGCCATATAATGGTTTCAGAAAAATACATATCAGGAGAAATTACCATGAATCAGAACAATAATCTTAAACTAAAAATCGCTCTGCTTTCCACTTGTCTGGTGTCCGCATCCTTAAATGCCGTGACAGGTCTGGTGCCGGAGATGGCAAAGGCATTCCCGGCTATACCCTTGTCCGCCATTGAGCTGATCGCGACCGTGCCTTCCCTGTTCCAAATGGTGGGCGTTCTGGGCGGGCAGTTTACGGCAAAAAAGCTGGGATATAAGGGGACCATGGCCCTGGCCCTCCTGTTCTGCGGGCTAGGTGGGATGATACCTGTATTCCTGCCGTTTTTTCCGGTGATCCTGGTCACCCGCTGCTTTTTCGGCACTGGCTGCGGCCTGCTCATGTCCTCGCTTTTGACCCTCATCGTCCATTTCTTTGAAGGCCAGACCCGAAGTACCATGATCGGGCTGAACGGCGGTATCTCTGGATTAGGCAGCGCTTTCGCCACATTCACCGCCGGACAGCTGCTGGTCTTTGGCTGGAATGTATCCTTTTGCGTCTACTTCCTGGGATTTGCCGTGCTGGCTCTGGTTATGCTGTTCGTACCTAAAGTTAGCGGTACGGATATGGCTGCCGCGGAATCAGCAAAGAAGAACACAAGCCCGCTGCCTATGGGTCTGTGGGGTCTGGGATTTCTGATGTTCGCCGCTGTTATGCTGGCCACCGTGTATGTCATCAAAGCCTCCACCCTAATCACTGACTACGGCTACGGAACAGCGAAAGAGGGCAGCCTGGCCATTACATTTCTGTCCCTGGGGTCCTTTGCCGCCGGGGTGACCTATGGAAAATTACGGGCCAGGCTGGGGGAGCTGACTCTGGTGCTGGCATTTATGATCTGCGGGGCCGGTTTCTTGTTGGGAGGGGTTGGGGGCAGCCTGACTCCTGTGTGGACAGGCGCTTTCCTGTTAGGGTACGGCTACCTGATCTTCATGCCCTTTATTCAGGAGCAGGCCTCCCGAGGCTACGGTCCTTACGGAGAAACCGCCACCAATCTGGTGCTGGTGTTTCAGAGCGTTGGCGCTTTCGTCACTCCCTGGCTGAGCAGTCTGTTCGGGGTAATATCCAGTGATTTAAAGGTACAGTTTTTTATAACTGCCGGCTGCTTTGCCGCACTGACCATCGGGGCGGTCTGGAGTGGGAGAAAACATGCTGTTTCCCTGTAAGCACCTGTTTTATCCCAGTTTTCCCGCAAAATCCTTCATGGCTTCGGAAATCTTAATCTGCTGGGGACATACGGCCTCGCAGCTTCCGCATCCAACGCAGGCACTGGGCCGTCTTTCCTCCTCAACAGCCATCAGTGCCATAGGAGCGATAAATCCGCCTTCTGTAAAGCAATGCTCATTGTACAGGGCCAGCAGGGATGGAATATCCAGCCCTTTGGGGCAGTGGGCAGCGCAGTAGCGGCAGGCTGTACAGGGAAGAACCTTTTTCTCAAGCATCTTGTCCCCAATGCCGAGAAGGGTTTCCATCTCTTTAGGGTTTAATGGCTTATCCTGGCTGAAGGTCTGGATGTTTTCCTTTAACTGTTCAAAATTGGACATGCCGGAGAGAACCATGGTCACCTGTGGGATGGACTGCAGGAACCGGAAGGCCCAGGCCGGGATGCTCTCATCAGGCCGGAGGGCTGACAAAGCCTCCTCATGTTCCTGAGAAAGGGAGGCCAGACGTCCCCCTCTGAGAGGTTCCATAACCCATACCGGGATCTGGTATTCTTTAAGCAGTTCAACCTTGACCTTGGCATCCTGAAAAGACCAGTCCAGATAGTTAAGCTGAATCTGGCAGAACTCCATATCCCTGCCATATGCCTCCAAAAACCGCTTCATCACATCATAACCGCCATGCGCGGAAAATCCCAGATGGCGGATCCTGCCTGCTTTTTTCTGGTTCATCAGGTAGCTGTGAATACCATACTTTTCGTCTAAATAGGCGTCAATATTCATCTCACACACATTGTGGAACAGATAGAAGTCAAAATATTCCACCTGACATTTCTTTAACTGCTCTTCAAAAATAGACTCCACCTTGTCCATATTGGAAAGATCGTAGCCAGGAAACTTGGTGGCAAGATAGAAATCGCTCCGAGGATAATCTTTTAAAAGCGTTCCCATGACAAGCTCAGACTGTCCTTCATGATATCCCCAGGCTGTATCATAATAATTGATGCCCTTTTCCATGGCATAAGCGACCATTTCCTTTGCGGCCTCCTGGTCGATCTGCCCGTCCTTTCCGTCAATAACCGGAAGACGCATGGCTCCCATGCCCAAAGCCGACAGATTCAGGTCCTGAAATTTCTTGTAGATCATATGCGTTGTTCCTCCAATCGTTTTTAATCACATTACAGATTTACACCAGTCAAAAGACTTTTTCGTATGTGTTGTGATGCTGTGGCTATATTATAAAATGGTTTTGAAAGAGTAGCAAATACCTATAAAAAATAAGGTATCATACAAAAAAGGTATGGGTTATTTTTCCAGGTTCAGGGCTGGTTGAAGGTTAGGTTGCGGATCCGTTATGGGCCAAGTTTATTGTCGGCGTGAGAAATTATTGAAATCACTGTTGAGTTATGATAAAATTATGAAAGATATCTTAATGGTGAGTGATTCGGATCGCACAGTAAACCCCTTTCTTTCTTTAGTGGTGCCGAGAATGAGACATGGAGGCCTGTATGATTCCGAAGAAGCTATGGTTACTATGCTAATACCTATAACAAGGAAGGGGTACATGTAATGAAAAAAGCAATGAACCAATCTAAACTAATCTTTATTTTAAACGGACTCTCCATCCTGGCACTTTTATTTATGGTGGTTCTTCTGTTTATCTCCAGCCATGTTAACCGTCAGCTTAACGCGGCTAACGAAGAACGCTTCAGCCTGACTTATAACGCCAACCGCTTTATGAACGGCTCCGCTGACCTTACCAACGAAGTCCGGGCTTACGCTTCCACGGGAAACCAGGAACACTATGATAACTATTGGAATGAGGTCAATAACTTAAAAAACCGCGACATTGGCGTTGCCGCCATGAAGGAAATCGGCATTACCGCCAGTGAACAGAGCATGATTGATCAGATGTCCTCTATTTCCAATAATTTAGTCCCCTTAGAAGACGAAGCCATGAAAAATGTACAGGCCGGACATATGGAGGAAGCTCTGGGTTACGTTTACGGGACAGATTACAACACTGCTATCACTCAGATCAATTCATTAAAGGAACAGTTTTTATCCGCTTTGGACTCCCGGACAAAGGCTCAGGTAGAATCCCTGTCCATCCGCTCAACGATCATCCAGGGATTCATTATCATCTCGGTTATCCTTGTGGCTGTTCTTCAGTTATTGGTTAACTCTATTACCAAAAAACGGATATTAAAGCCAATCATCGCGGTAAAGGAGCAGATGGGGGAAATTTCCCAGGGCAATTTGTCTGCTGACTTTCTTTTGGAATCAGACACTTCCGAAATCGGTATGCTGGTGGAATCGATTCATGAGACCAGGAAGGAATTGAAGAAATACATCAACGATATTGATTCCAAGCTGGCTCAGATGGCGGAAGGGAAGATGAATTTAAGGATCGACCTGAACTACCGAGGGGAATTTCTTCCTATTCAAAAGGCTATGAGCCAGATTTTGGACTCTTTAAACAGGGCGCTTTCCAAAATTAACCAGACTGCCGGGGATGTCTCGGAAGAGGCCGAAAAGATGGCAACAGACGCCCAAGTGCTTTCCCAAGGCGCTGCCGCGCAGGCGGCAGCGGTTGAAGAGCTGACTGCCAGCATCCAGTCCTTGTCTGGTCAGGTCAACAGCACTTCAGAGGATGCCAATAACGCGAGAAAATGTTCTGCTGACGCGGCAACGCGGCTTACTGCCTGCAGCCACAAGATGAAAGAATTGACCCAGGCCATGGAAGATATTTCCAAATCCTCCATGCAGATCAACGGAATTATCAAAATTATTGAAGACATTTCTTTCCAAACCAATATCCTGGCGTTAAACGCGGCCGTAGAGGCGGCCCGCGCCGGTTCTGCCGGGAAGGGGTTCGCTGTAGTTGCCGATGAAGTGCAGAGTCTGGCCACTAAAAGTTCTGCCGCCGCAAAAGATATTACCAAGCTCATAGAGTCTTCTATTCAGCTGGTAGAACACGGAACAGCCTTATCCAACGATACCACACAAAGCCTTGCCACAGGCGTCGCCGGCGCGCGGCAGTCCACAGACCTGATCGAACGCATTGCCGACTCCGCTGTGCAACAGGCGGAGATGGTAAGGCAGCTGACAGAAGGCATGGAGCAGATTTCTGATGTTGTCCAGACCAACGCGTCTACCGCGGAGAAATCCGCGGCCGCCGCCCAGGAACTTCACAGCCAGGCTCAGGAACTTAAGGGGTCTGTTCGGAAGTTCCGGCTCCGCGCCTAATGATACCCTGACTTACCGCGAGCCTGTAACTTTAATAAATTAAAAGGAGAAAAATTACCATGAAAAAAATCAAGAAATTATCCAAGTTTTTTGCCTGCTGCCTCCTCTCATCCACCCTTGCCGCTTTTCCAGTCCTTGCCGCTGAATCAGATGGCCCAACGCCGGAAGTCAATTTTGAATACTGCAGTATTGATTTTCTTCCAGATAAGCTTGGGTCAGACGGCTCCCCTCTCCGATGTTTAATTAATGATCTGTTTTACATTGAATACCCTGGATCCTGGTTTTTCGGAACCAACGAGGTGAGTCCTATCGTCTTCTTCAATGACTCGGAGACGGAAAAAACCACCAATGTTTTTCAGACATTTCAGGACTCCTCGCTGATTGGCACAGAAGATCAGATTGATCTTTACATCCAGGGCGGCGGCCTGACTGACTATCTTTCGCGGGTTCTGCAAATTTCGGACCTGACCGGATATCAGTTTATGACCCAGGCAAAAGAAGAGAGCATTCTTGTATATTCCCTGAATAAGGACGGGGAAACCGCGGCAACCGTTGTTGTCTGGACTTCCTTTGGCCAGTTAAGCATAAGGGACGAACGTCCCGCTCAGTCTGTTGATTACCTCCGCGATTATGGACGGATTTCGGTTATACCCGTATGGGATCAGGAAGACTTCAGTTCCCTGGAAGCAATCCAGGCCTATGTAAACAGCGGCAGGCTAAACGACATCCTAATGTTAAGCACAGACCAGCTGTCCTGGACCGCGGAACCATTTCAGACCGTAAACCATTCCTATCTGTTATGTGAAGGTTCCTGTGACTTTTTAAAAGTTTCGGTTTATATCCCGGTGGTTCCGGCAGGTATGAAAAAATGGCTGGTCAGCTTTGATGTTTTTCAGGACAGCGGCATCAGCTACAATGCCTATAATATGCAAAAAGAAATTATCAATACCTTTAAAATTTTGAAATAGCCCCAACTCAATTTCTGGCCCGGTTCGGTATGCAGTGTTATAGGAACCGGGCCCTGTTTATGTACAAAGGCGGAAAGGAAATGTGGCCCTTCGCGCGGCCCGGCACGGCGAGTAGGGGTGAGACCTCCCCTGCTCAATTCTATCATAATGTTCATCACATCAAAGAACAGTCCGAGGCTGGCCTGCCTTTTTTTAGAGACGGGAACCAAATTTATCAAAGGACATAATATATAGTAAGCCAAGCACTTACCGAAAGACTTCTGATCACTGATTTTTTGATTCAGACTTAGAAGAGCTTCGGAAAAGCAGGGTGGTTTTATTATCAGGAGGGTATATTTTATGTTCCCAGATGAATTAAATGGATTTGTTGACATGAACGAATGGAATTGTGAAGATGAATACAATTTGGATCTGGACAGGAAAGGGTTCGGACCTTTAGGAGATGAAAATCCTCGTTTTAATCAGAATCAGCGAGGCAGAAATTGCTGTTGCCAGGGTCCTAGAGGACCAAGAGGCCCACAGGGACCAATGGGATGCCCTGGTCCTAGAGGGCCAAGAGGATTCCAGGGACCAATGGGAGTGCCAGGACCCATTGGCATTCAGGGTCCGGCTGGCCCACAGGGACCGATAGGCGCTACGGGGGCTACCGGGGCCACTGGCGCGGTTGGACCTACCGGGCCTCAGGGGCCTGCTGGCGCTACCGGGGCTACGGGCGCTACTGGTGCGGTTGGACCTACCGGGCCTCAGGGACCTGCTGGCGCTACCGGGGCTACGGGCGCTACTGGCGCGGTTGGACCTACCGGGCCTCAGGGGCCTGTTGGCGCTACGGGTGCCACCGGAGCTACTGGCGCGGTTGGACCTACCGGGCCTCAAGGGCCTGTTGGCGCTACGGGCGCTACGGGGGCGGTTGGACCTACCGGGCCTCAGGGGCCTGCTGGCTCTACCGGGGCTACGGGGGCGGTTGGACCTACCGGGCCTC
>CAJUSJ010000001.1:0-123000 GCA_910588865.1 uncultured Lachnospiraceae bacterium | reverse complement strand
CTGCCGGAGCCGCTGGCGCGGTTGGGCCTACCGGGCCTCAGGGTCCCGCTGGCACGGATGGCGCGGTAGGACCTACCGGGCCTCAGGGTCCCGCTGGCACAGATGGCGCGGCTGGCCCCACCGGACCCACTGGCCCCACCGGTCCGGCTAATGGTTTGGAAGCCTATGGCGGTTTATACAGCACAGCTCCTCAAACTCTGAACCTGACCATTGGAGGCACAACCCAAATCCCGCTTGCCACCACCACTCCGTCTGCCGGGGTGACCTACACTCCGGCTAACAGCATCACGGTAACGGGTCCGGGAACTTATGAGATTAATTATTCAACTACTTTGACAGCAGCCGTGGCAACTACGATTACACTTGCCGTAAGAATTAATGGAACCAACATTCCAAGCGCGACAATTTCCAGATTGCTGTCAGTGGGCACCAGTTCCCTGTTCAACGGAAGCACAGTTGTGACTTTGGCGGCAGGCGATGTCATCGATATGGCCCTCTCCGCTCTGTTAGCGGTAGGAATTACCCTTGGCAGCGGTGTCAACGCTACACTGACGGTTAAAAAACTTGATTAAAGACACGATAAACCCATAAGTAAGTAAATCATAAACAGCCCCCGCGGCATATCTATGAGCATATCCACCGAAGCAACACGGATCACTCAGATGATTGCCGTAGGGGCTGTCGCTTATGTATGGATTCCTTCCCCGGTCATTTCACATTTTTTTCATACTCTTTACAATCTTTGGACGCATTTTCCATCTATACTGTTCCCAAAAAACAATTAAAAATACAGAAATAAGGAGTGGAGTTATGTCGCCGACAGCAAACCAGATATTTCAGAGAGTGGAGAAGAAATACCTGATGAGCCGGGAACAATGGAAACTTTTCAAACAACACAGCAGCCCTTACATAGAGATGGACTATTTCATGAAATTTTACAGGCCAAAGCCGAAAGTGTGGCTGGCCTATGACAGGGAAGCCTATGTGGGAAAAGCAGATGAAGAGCTGAGATTGACCGTTGACAGAAATATAAGAACCAGAACCAGGGGCCTTAAGCTGGAACTGGGAGAAGTGGGGGAGAGGCTCATGGACGAGGACATGTATCTCATGGAAATAAAAGCGCCTGCCGCTTATCCCCTCTGGCTCGCCAGACTTTTAGGAGAGCTTCTGATCTACCCCGTATCATTTTCCAAATATGGAAGCTACTATATGGCGGCAGAACAGAAAAGGAAAGCGGCTGCCCTGAAAGAAAACAGCGGCCAATCACAGATCAAGGCGGAAGAGGAAATCGTTTGAGCCGCGGTATCAGGTCACAATGAAAAAGGTAAAGGGGGAGAAGAAGATGATTGATGAAATCCGGCGCGGAAACGGGAACCTGACCATTATGTGCCAGAGACCCGGAATTGGAAGAGAAGAGTTGTAGGAAAAAGGAGGACGTCTCATGAAAAGACAACAAAGACACCAACAAGGCAGGAGATCCATAACCCTGGGGGCTGGAATCATGGTTTTCGCTGTTCTGGCATCCGCTCTGGCAGGGTGCAAAAGCGGGCTTACGGAGAATCCGTCCGCTCCACTGGAACAAAACAGTCAAACGGAAGCGATTTTGGAAGAAAGCCTGGAAAGCAGTCAAATCCCACTGGAAGACATGACGGTTCTTTTAGAGCCAGAGGATGAATATACTATCTGGGATGAGAAATCCTCTGTAATGATCAACCTTGACGACAGCAAAATCACCATAGACGGCCAGGGGGCGACGGCCAATGGCAGCACCGTAACCATAGAGAAAAGCGGAACCTATGTTCTAAAAGGGGCTCTGTCAGACGGAACGATTCTGGTGGATGCGGAAAAGAACGACACTGTTCGGCTGGTGTTTAATGGCGTGGACATCCACAGCGAGCTTTCCGCGCCTGTGGATATCAAAAAGGCGGGGAAAACCATTATCAGCCTGGAAGAAGGCTCCGTCAATTCCCTGAGCGACAGCTCTGGTCTCATTTACCGCGATGAGGAAAAAGAAGAGCCCAACGGGGCGCTGTTCAGCAAAGGAGATCTGACCATTAACGGAAGCGGAACGCTGAAGGTGGATGGAACCTTTAACAATGGAATCTGTTCCAAAGACGTGTTGAAGATTGTGGGAGGCACCTTTTTAGTCACCGCGGCCAATCACGGAGTTAAGGGAAATGACGCGCTGGTGATCTATGACGGCCAGATGACCATTTCCGCCGCGGGGGATGGGATAAAATCAGATACTCTGGCAGCAATTCTCGGAGGGGAGATTCTCGTCAGTGAATGTGAGGAGGGAATCGAAGCCGAGACCGTGGTAATACGGGGAGGAACCATTGTTCTCACTGCCAGTGACGACGGGATCAACGCATCCACAGACGGAACCAATGCTCCCCAGATTTATTTTATGGGTGGAACCGTGACAGTGCGGGCGGAAGGCGACGGCATCGACTCCAACGGATCCATTGAGATGTCAGGGGGGCAAATAACTGTATATGGGCCTTCTGAAAGGGATAACGGTGCCATTGACTATGACAGGGAATTTAACCTGACAGGCGGAACGATCATGGCCTTCGGTCCTGGAGGAATGGAACAGAATGTCAGCAGCTCGGAGTCCCAGGTATCGGTTCTGGCGGATTTCGGAGAGACTCTGGCGGCAGGAACCGCGGTAACACTTAGGGATTCGGATGGAAATGAACTGTGCGCGGGAACAGGGGAAAGGGATTTTAAGACAGTGGTGATCACTGTGCCGGAGATGACAGCAGGCAGTCAGTATGAAATCCAAGCCGGAGAACATGTGATCACTTTTGTGCCTGAGCAGACAATCGTATATGTCAATAAGGATGGTGCCCAGGAAGCCGCGGCCATGGGACCGGGCCGGGGAGGGCCGGGAGGCAGAGAAGGCGGAACGAACGGCGGAAGAGAGGGACTGCCTTCAGAAAGGCCGGAATCTCCACAAGGCAGGATGAGCGGCGGGAGAGAGGGACAGCCTCCAGAAAGGCCGGAACTCTCCGAAAGCAGGATGAATGGCGGGAGAGAGGGACTGCCTTCAGAAAGGCCGGAACCTCCACAAGACGGGGAAGGCGGAAAAATGCCGGAAGGGATGGAAGACAGCCAAATAGAAAAGGATGGACAGCAGTAGACTTTGCCATTTTGGCGCGTTTTGGGAAAGGAGACCGAGATGGAT
Source organism: uncultured Lachnospiraceae bacterium (assembly GCA_910588865.1). Lineage (GTDB taxonomy): Bacteria > Bacillota > Clostridia > Lachnospirales > Lachnospiraceae > UBA3402. The sequence continues at coordinate 119,813 of CAJUSJ010000001.1, read as the reverse complement.
CACAAGGTGGAAGAGCGGCTGCATGATCTGACAGCCAGAGAAGATTACAGAGAAGCAGACCGCGTACTGGGGGAATATCTGGCCAGGGGCGGAGTGTATGACGACGCGCTGGCGGTTTATGACGGGTGTATTGGACAGCACCTGGGGGACAGTGAACGCGCGTGGGCCGCGATCTGTCAGGGACTGTGTTTTAATCCGGAAAATTATGAGCTGTATGTAATGCTGGGGAATTATTATCGGAATAGGAACCTGGAACAGTCATGGCTCTGTTACGAATACGCGATGACCTGGTGCGGAGACAAAGAGCGCCGGGCCATGATCCGGGAAACTCTTAATAAGCTGTCCAGGGCTCCTGTGAACCTGGCTGGCAGGTTATCGGTTGTGATCTGGTGTCACGGCAGCCCTGGCTCTGTCAAACCGTGTGTGGAGAGCGTCCGCGGGGAACTGTCCAGGGATTCGAGACAGATCGTGGTCGTTATGGCGGGACCCCGCGGAGAATCCGACTTACAGTGGCTTAAGCGTCAGGATGATCTGATTCTGGTGAAAATGGAGGCAGGACAGGACCTATCTCAGGTCTGGGAAAAAGGAATCGCCGTCTCCTGGGCTGACGCGGACTGCCTTTTGATGGACAGCGGCACCACTGTGCAGAAGCATGCTTTGTTCTGGTTAGGGATGGCGCTGTACAGTTCCGACAAGGTGGGAACAGCAGGAAGCATGTCCAGCCACGTAACGAATTCCCGGCTGACCGGTCTGGTGAAGAACAGGGCCGGCTCGGTGAGTTTAAAACAGCTTGCCCGGCAGATCAATGTGCCTATGCGGCATCCCGAGGAGGTATTGCCCTGGACAAAGGGAGCGGCTGTGCTGATCCGGCGGCAGGTACTTGTTCAGGCGGGCATACCCAGGGAGAACTTTTCGGATGGGGTGTTCATGGACTGGGATTACGGGAGGAAGGTGAAGGAAGCCGGTTACCGGAATCTCCTCTGTGAAAACAGCTTTCTTTCCTATCAGAGAGAGGATGGGGGACATGAGGGTGCTTTTTGGGGGAACCGGCAGACGTCTGGCGGGAGAGTCAAAACCAGAAGATTCCTTTTATTTTACGCGGGAAATGAGAGAGGATATTACCAGGATACCAAACATTTTACGGAAGAGATCTCCAGGGAGCTGTGCCGCAGAGGACACGGGACTTTTATCTGCGACCTGACCCAAGGCACCCATGACATACCGGCCTTAAAAGACTATGAGGCGGCGGGAGTGGACGCGGTGATAACCTTCAACGGGGAGGCAATTGAGGAGAAGGGGCTGTGGAACCATTGGAACCAGCTAGGAGCCCTGGTGGTGAACATTCTCATGGATCCCCCTTTTCACATTGACCTCTGCCCTTATATGGAAAATCCTGGTATGGAGCAGTATCTGCTGCTGTGTCCGGATGAGAACCATGTGGAATATGTAAAGTCTTATTTTCCTCAGGTGAAGCATGTGGAATTTATGCCTCATGGGGGAACCCCGGTCAATGGGAGACCGATTCCCTGGAAAGAGAAGCCCATGGATCTGCTCTTTTGCGGCACTTATATTAATCCTGAAAAATTTCTGGATATCATGAGACAGAACATGGATCCGGAAGAGTTCAACATCTATACCGCTATGGGAGAACAGATGTTACAGGACCGCGGTTTGTCCGTGGAGCAGGTGGTGACAAAGACCCGGCTCTCGGGCAACTATCCCCTGACTCCCGGCAGGGTTGATGAGGAGATCCCTAAGATGAATCTTCTGGAGGGCTGGATGCGGATGCTGACCCGGGAGCGGATGGTGACGGCGCTGGTGGAAGGCGGTGTGGATCTTTATGTTCTGGGAGGCGGCTGGCAGGACTGCCCCTGCGCGGGAAAGAAACAATTTCACAGCCTCTCTAAGGAAACGATTCCTTTCCGGGACACCCTGGCATGGATGGAAAACGCCAAGATCAATCTCAATATCATGCCCTGGTTTAAGGCGGGAAGTCATGACCGGGTGTTTAACGCCATGCTTCGGGAATCCGTGGCCCTGACCGATCCCAGCACCTATTTCCAGCAATATTTCCGGGATCAGGAGTCCATTGTCTATTACTCCCCAAAAATCCCAGACAGGCTTCCGGAGATGGCCCGGGGCCTTCTGGCCCATCCAGGCCAGAAGGAGGCTATCGCCAGAACCGGATATGAAAAGGCGGCAGCCTTTATCCGGGAAAACTATGTAGAGGAATTGCTGGCAAAAGTTGAGAAATGTTTGAGATAAATGTGCCGCGTGAAGTCACCTTTTTCAGAAATCCCCATAGAATAACATTGCGGGATTAGAGAGGTGTGACTAATGGATTTTATTGTTCGTTATTTGATAATGAGCGGCGTGATAGCGGTTCTTTTTCACCTCACTTCAGGTAAATGGCAAAAACACTACATTACAATATTAACCGGTACATTCTTTTTGATCGGGTTGATTTTCTTGATATAACAACATCACACCCATGAGGCACCTTCAATAGGAAGGTGTCTTTTTTTGAAATACATGTCAAACACTTGATTTTTTATGTCATTTAAAGTATAATATTGTCATAATTTGATAAAAACATGTCATTTTGACAAGTTATCCATTTCTTAACATAGAATCAGGGAGGTTGGTAGATGGGAATTAGTTATTTACAGATGAAAAAATATTGGAATTTGTTCCAACGGCACACCCAAAGCATTTCTCTCACGCCTTTTCGCGGCCTGACAGGTGACTCAAAGCGGCGGGTGCCATACTATTATTTATTTAGGAGGAGATTGACAAGTGCTTATAAGGCTTACCGAGGAGGAAAAGAAGCAATACTGTATCCGGCTTGGAACTCATATGAAACGCCTTCGGGCAATTGCCGGGCTTACGCAGGATGATCTTGCGGGCTTAAGCGGAATATCGAAAGAACGGATATCCAGAATTGAAAACAACGCTTTCGTTATGAGATGGGCACAGTTTGTCAACTTTGTTATGGTCTTTTCCATGAACGCGAATTCCAAAGAGTATCTGGTTGCCTCAAAGATCTATACACCCAGACTTATCGGCGCTCTGCAGATGAAAGACGATCAGGTGCCTCCTGATATTGTTGTTCCCATCAGCGATTCACTGACCAACGAATTCAACACGGATTTCAAGATTATAAGTTCTCTGAATTCCGGACTCAACGCGGAGAAAGAGTGAGATCTCTCACAGGTATCCTTACATATTTTACGAATCACAAAGGAGATTTTATCATGGCAGATTTTATACGCAGATTACCAGTCTATTTGCTGCTTGACTGTTCCGGTTCCATGATGGGAGAGCCCATTGAAGCGGTTAGGCAGGGCGTCAAGGCCCTTCTTTCTGAACTGCGGAGCGACCCCCAGGCCCTGGAGACGGCATATCTGTCCGTTATTACATTTGACAGCTCCGCCCGGCAAATCACTCCTCTTACAGAGCTTATACAGTTCAAAGAGCCTGAGATCTCCGCTGGTGGAGCGACTGCCCTTGGCGGGGCGTTAAATGTCCTCATAGACTGTGTCAATAACGAGGTACGCAGAACCACGGAAACCCAAAAAGGCGACTGGCGTCCCCTGGTATTTATCCTGACCGATGGCTCTCCCACGGATATCGAAGCTTTCAACCAGGCCGCTGAGAAGATCAAGTCTCTAAAGGCCGCTAATATTATTGCCTGCGCCGCTGGTTCCAACGCGGATACCTCATACTTAAAGCAGATCACCGAAAGCGTTTTGATGATGAATACGCTCTCTGCCGGCGATATGGCACAGTTCTTCGCGTGGGTATCTGGTTCCATCAAGATGTCCTCCCAGAGTCTTGACGCAAAGCCGGGCCGCGCCATCCAATTGCCTCCCCCACCTCAGGGATTTATCGTGGTTCCCTGATTAAGGCAGGACATCACAAGGAGGACATCCTATGTCTGAATTCACGGAAAGCATCACCAGCACCCCCGCGGAAAATGGTGTAACAGCGGAAAAAGCCAAAGAACCCCCGGAAACCCAGGCTGTTCCTGAAACCGGCGGTCCGTTTGAAAAACCTAAGGCGGCTCTCAGCAACGAAGAAGTTACCAGCCATACAGCCTCCCTCTGGAAGTACCTGCCTATCCCCGCGGATGAACCGGAACCGGCTCCTGAGTATATGAGCACAACCGCGACCCTGCCGGGAAGCAAGGTCATTGCCGCGCGTGTCAGAGGAAAGAAGCACAAGCATGAGGGTACCAACTGCGACGACTGGTACGAGGTCGCGAATTATGAGCATATTACATTGGCAGCTGTATCCGATGGAGCTGGTTCCAAAAGGTTTTCCCGGGTCGGGGCCAGGGAAGCCTGTAAAGCCTCCATTGGATATTTGGTCAGTTCCTTTGAAAAATTGTTTGCTGACAAGCCTGAACTGAGAGAAAACTTAGGGCTTTCCCTTACTGACACCAAGTGCATGGAAGCCTGCGGTATTCTTGTCAGCGCTGTCCAGCAATCCATAATAAAAGCCCGGGAGGCGGTAGAAGCCGCGTTTTATTCCAGAAAGATCAACCCCGAATATGAAAAGGTTTTGGGGCGGGGCCTCCAATTCAAAGATTTGTCCAGTACCTTGCTGATCGCGGTCATGATTCCGATCAAGGAAATTCCAAAAGAGCATCTGGTGATTTCCTGTCAGATCGGTGACGGCATGATCGCGATCCTGGATACGAAAGGGGAATTCGCAAGCTCCGTAAAGCTTATGGGTGTACCTGACAGCGGCGACTTTTCCGGGGAAACCGAATTTCTTACTTCCCCACAGATGGGGAATATGGAAGCGCTGCGGCACCGGACCAAGATTTCAAGAACAGCCGCGGATATTGTCATGGTCATGAGCGATGGTGTGGCAGACGACTATTTCCCCAGTGAAACCGAGACTCTCCGCCTGTATTTTGACTTAATGATTAACGGGGTCCTTGAAAAACAGTCCCATGGGATTTCCGCGGCCGCCCTTACGCAGGCCCAGCTGAAACTGTTTAAACATATACCCGATCCCCTTGTATACCCGTGGGTAAATGACCAAAGTGTCAAGATCCCTGTCCAGTATACAAACCGTATCATGAAGTCTACAGGGCTGACGCTGAAGGATCTTTGGAAAGACCCCTCCATACTGGATTTAGTCCGGCTCGAACTTGAAGAAACAGAAAAAACAACCGACCCCGGCGAAAAACTGAAGAAGTGGCTGGATAACTATGTTGAACGGGGCTCATTCGACGACCGCACACTGGTTGTTATAACTATTTAGGAGGTGCGACAGTGGGGCAGATAGCGGAAGCCACATTAGCGGACGGGAGCAGGGTTCCCTATGTGATCAAAGAGAACCCTCCCCGCGGCGGTATGAAATACACCTATTTCGCGCCTGATCAATCTTATGTTGTACAGTTCTTCAACTCCCCAAAGGTCGCGAAGGATCCAAATGTCAGAAAGCGGATTGAAGCCATTATCGGCAAATACAATCCCACGCTTTCTGAACAAGCCGGAGGAGCAAGGGGCAATAATGATTCCATGGCAAAGTACTTTGCCGCCAGGTTCTGCTGGCCGACCGCGATCATAACGGAGCCTGAATTCGGCATTGTATGCCCCGCGTATCCGCCCAACTATTTTTTCTCTGAAAATGTTTCCGTGATACCTGAACTGAGTTCAGAGTTAAAGGGCAAAGATAAAAAAAGCAAATGGTTCACATCCCCCAGACTCAGAAGATTCATCAAGGAGCAGGAGCTTGGGGACTTCCGGGCCATGGTTCAAATGTCCATCTCCCTGGCCCGTTCAATCCGGAGAATGCATCAGGCCGGTTTGGCCCATTCCGATTTATCCTGCAACAATGTGCTGGTGGATCCCACAACCGGAGGCTGTGTTGTCATTGACATTGATTCCCTGGTTGTTCCAGGCGTTTATCCTCCGGAGGTCATAGGCACTGGCGGATATATCGCTCCGGAGGTTTTAGAGACCATGGAGCTGCCTTTCAGGGATCCTGACAGAAAACTTCCGTGTACTTATACGGATTTACATGCCCTGGCAGTTCTCATTTATGAATACTTGCTCCTGCGGCATCCCTTAACCGGCCCAAAAACATATTCCGATGACCCGAATATGGATGATTATCTGAGCATGGGGCCCAAAGCGCTGTTTATTGAAAACCCAAATGACCACAGCAATCGTCCTCAGGAGCTGAATGTGACCATAAAAGATTTGGGACCGGCCTTGGAGGCTTTGTTCCTCCGGGCGTTTGTTGACGGATTACATAATCCCGATAACCGCCCCACGGCAATGGAATGGGAAAAAGCTCTGGTTAAAACATGGGATCTGCTGCACCCTTGTGAAAACTTTAATTGCGCGGCACAATGGTTTGTGCTCCATGATCCCCAAAACCCAGTCTGCCCTTTCTGCGGTACAAGAGTGAAACAGGATAATCTCCTCCGGCTTCATCTCAAGAGCCCGCTTAGAGGCAGACCCGGTCAGTGGGTTCCCGCGGAAGAGGTTGTTCTCTATCACAATATGCCCCTGTTCAAGTGGCATGTGCTGGCAAATACTTTCCCGGATGAAAAGGCGGACAGAAGCATGATGGCATATGTCTGCAGATATCAAGGGCAGTGGCTGCTTGTAAACCATAACATTCAAGGCATGACATCACCTGGCGGCAGCCTTGTCCCAACAGGACAAGCTGTACTGCTGAAAGACGGCGCGGTATTTCGTATGTCCAGCGATGACAAGGGACTTTTGGCTGAAGTTTCTTGCGGCGGATAAGGGAGCGGAATGACATCTTTGAACTACAAAATATTTTTTGAAAGGAATACACATTTATGAAGCTAACTGGTTTAACTGCCCGAGAGGTTGAAGAGAGCCGCGAACAGCATGGTTCCAATAGTCTTACCCAGATTCCGCCTGACCCATTATGGAAGAAGATTCTTGAAGGTTTCAAAGATCCCATGATCATGATTCTGCTGGTGGCTTTGGTGGTTCAGGTTTTTCTGTTTTTCCTCCACCAGGCGGAATGGTTTGAGCCCGCGGGTATTTTAGTCGCGATCCTTATCGCGAACGGCGTGGCCTCTTTCAGCGAAAACAAGCAGGAAGGCAAAGCTTCCGCTTTAAAAGCCGAAGAAGAGGCCAAGGAAATGGCCAAAGTCATCCGGGACGGAAAGCTGAAAGAGATCCATGTCAGTGAAGTTGTTGTGGGCGACATCATTTTCCTTCAGGCCGGCGACAAGATTCCCGCTGACGGGGAAATCGCTGACGGAGCTGTGAAGGTGGACCAGGCTGCCTTAAACGGTGAGACAGAAGAAGCGGAAAAGCTTACAATGCCCCACGGTGAAACCTATGACACAAAGGATCTTCTGAATAAGTACTATGTGTACCGGGGAACCGTTGTCTGCGGCGGCGAAGCTTATATGAAAACCAAGGTCGTGGGAGACAAGACGCTGTTTGGTGAACTTGCTCTGGAAGTTCAGGAAGAGACCCGGGAAACACCTCTGCAGGTCAAGCTGGGCAAACTGGCAGAACAGATCTCCACCTTTGGCTACATTGGCGCGGTTTGTATTGTGGTGGGCGTTCTTGCCAAGACCCTGCTTTCCGGCAATATTCCCACTGGCGTCTATGAATGGATCCGCCTGGTTATGGACGCGGTTACTGTCGCGGTTACCATCATTGTCTGCGCGGTTCCCGAGGGACTGCCGATGCTTACCTCCATCCTGCTGTCATTTCAGAGCCTGAATATGGCAAAGGATAATGTTCTTGTAAGAAAGATCAATGGTCTTGAAACCGCGGGCAGCCTGAGCATCCTGTTCAGCGACAAGACGGGCACCATCACAGAAGGCCGTCTTTCCGTTGTTGAGATGGCAACCGGCAATGTCGCGGTATTTAACGACCTGAAAAGCATCCCTTCCTCTTTGGCGGCAGATGTTATTACCGGCATCGGTATTAACAACAGCGCCATGGTCAGCAACGGCAGCATCATTGGCGGCAACAGCACTGACCGGGCTCTGATGTCTTTTCTGACCGCCCAAGACGCTGTCCGTTCTCTGAGCCGTGAAGCTGTTAAAAATTTTAACGCGTTTGACTCCAACAAAAAGAGCTCCAGCGTCACTCTCAACCAGGAGGGGAGAAGCGTAACATACATCAAGGGCGCTCCTGAGAAGATCATCGAAAGGTGTTCCCATTACCTAGATGAAAACGGTCAGATCCGGGATTTGGATGAGAAAAACCGCCTGACCCAATACATTGACACTCAGGCCGGACGTTCTATGAGGCTTTTAGCTGTCGCGAAGGTTGACGGTGAAAGAGACGACGAGAATCTTACCCTGATTTGTGTGATCAGCATCAGAGATAATGTCCGAAAGGAAGCGGTTGACGCGATCCGGGAGGTTCGGGAGGCGGGTATTCAGGTTGTCATGGTCACCGGCGACCGCAAGGAAACCGCTGTGGCTATCGCAAAAGAAGCCCGCCTGCTTACGGGCAGTGAGGATGTGGCTCTGACCTCTTCCGAAATGGCCGATATGTCGGATGATGAGCTGAAGACCATTCTCCCACGCCTTCGGGTTGTTTCCCGGGCACTGCCTACGGATAAAAGCCGTCTTGTCAGAATCGCGCAGGAGCTGAACCTTGTTGTCGGTATGACCGGCGACGGTGTCAATGATTCTCCCGCGTTAAAGAAAGCCGATGTCGGCTTTGCCATGGGCAGCGGCACGGAAGTCGCCAAGGAAGCCGGCGACATCACCATCCTTGACGACAATTTCTCATCCATCGAAAAGGCCATCCTTTACGGCAGGACCATGTTTAAGAGCATCCGTAAGTTCCTGATCTTCCAGCTTACCGTTAATGTGGCGGCTGTGCTGACCTGCTTCATCGGTCCATTACTTGGGGAGAATGTTATTATGACGGTTGTTCAGCTTCTGCTGGTCAATTTGGCCATGGATACCCTTGCCGCGATCGCGTTCGGCAGCGAACCGGCTCTGAAAGAGTATATGAAGGACAAGCCTGTTCCCCGTTCCGCGAACATTGCCAGCAGGGAAATGCTTATTGAGATTATTATCAGCGCCCTTTATATCACCTTTGTCTGTCTGGGAATCCTCTTTGTTCCCGGCATCCGGAGGCTCTTCGGCAATGTTGATATTACATATTTAAAGTCAGCGGTATTCGCGACCTTTATGATGGCCATTACCTTCAACGGCTTCAACGCGAGAACCAATCACATGAATGTGTTTGAGAATATGAGCAGAAACAAAAGCTTCCCCCTTGTGATGTTCTCCATCTTTGCCCTGCAGTTTGTTTTTGTCACTTTCGGCGGCAGTGTTTTGAGTGTAGAGGCCCTCAGCCCGTCCGGGTGGCTTATCTGTATTGGAATGGCATTTCTTGTGATACCCATTGATATGGCCCGCAAAGCGATTCTGGGCGGGTCAGGGAAATAGAAGTGCCTGGCTGGCCCCGGGGCCAGCAAATCTTTACGATTCCCAGCAGCGGGAATTTGCTGCAAAATAATAAATTTTAGGAGGAATTGATCATGGCAGTTAGTTTAGTCAAAGGACAGAAAGTGGACCTTACGAAAGGAAATCCTGGTTTAAGCAAAATTATTGTGGGTCTTGGCTGGGATGTGAACCAGTATGACGGCGGATTTGATTTTGATCTCGACGCGGCGGCGTTCATGCTGGGCGCGGACGGCAAGGTTACCAGTGACTCTGACTTTATCTTCTATGGCAATCTCAAGCACAGCTCCGGCAGCGTTGAGCACATGGGCGACAATCTGACCGGCGAAGGCGATGGCGACGACGAGCAGATCAAGGTGGATCTCAGCGCGGTTCCCGCCAATATTGACAAGATCGGTTTTACGGTGACCATTTACGAGGCCGAGACCCGCAAACAGAACTTTGGTCAGGTCAGCAACGCTTATATCCGTATTGTTGACGAGACCTCAAACACCGAACTGATCCGCTACGACTTAGGGGAGGATTTCTCCATTGAAACAGCGGTTGCTGTGGGCAAGCTCTACCGCAACAATGGCGAGTGGAAGTTTAACGCCATTGGCAGCGGCTTCCAGGGCGGCCTTAAGGCGCTTTGCAACAGCTACGGCGTAAACGTCTGATCTTGAATCAGAAAGTGAGCTTATTATATGAATTATCAGATTCTTTATCAAGACGCTTTTCCGGTGGTAAAATGCGACCTCGCGCAAGGTGAATCCATCAAGGCTGAATCGGACGCGATGGTCGCCATGTCCGGAACGCTGGATGTAAACGGATCTATGGGAGGAAATCTGATAAGCGGCATAGCAAGACGTGTTTTGGCTGGTGAGAGCTTTTTCTTTCAGAACATTGTCGCGTCCAGAGGCCCGGGATATGTGCTTCTTGGTCATCCCATACCAGGTGGTATTATAGATGTCGACTTAGATGGCTCTTACAACCTGAGGGTTCAGAAGGACGGATTTCTGGCAGCCACCCAGGGGATTCAGGTGGATACGGCCATACAAAACCTTGCCCAGGGTATCTTTTCACGGGAAGGCTTTTTTGTAGTAAACGCGCGGGGCCGGGGAACCGTATTCTTAAGCAGTTACGGCGCGATTCACGCGATCAATCTGGACCCGGGAGAGGAAGCCATCGTGGACAACGGCCATCTTGTGGCATGGCCTGATTACATGAATTATCGGATCGAGAAGGCATCTAATGGTTGGATATCCAGCATTATGTCCGGCGAATGTCTGGTATGCCGTTTCAGAGGCCCTGGCACGGTTTTGATCCAGACCAGGAATCCCGCTTCCTTTACCCAGTGGATCAAGAAAATGACCGGGAGCAATAATTAATTTTTAGCAAAGGAGAAAATAGTATGTCCGTAAATCTTCAAAAAGGCCAGAAAGTTGAACTCCGCAAAAGCAACGGCGGTTCTCTCCACCGGGTGATGGTCGGACTTGGCTGGGACGAGGTTCAGCAGTCCAGGGGATTTTTTGCCCCAAAGCCTCAGGATATTGACTGTGACGCTTCCGCGTTTATCTGTGTAAACGGCCGTCTCCAGGGCACAGATGATGTCGTCTATTTTGGCAACCTGACCCACCGTTCCGGTTGTGTCCGCCATATGGGAGACAATCTGACCGGCGCGGGCGACGGTGACGATGAGCAGATCATGATTGATCTTGCCTCCCTTCCTACCCAGTATGACAAGATTATTGTGGTTGTAAATATTTATCAGGCCATGCAGCGCAGACAGCACTTCGGTCTGATCAGAAACGCGTTCATCAGAGTCTGTGACGCGGAAACCAATCAGGAACTTTGCAAGTACAATCTTTCCGAAAATTATGACAATATGACCGCTATGGTATTCGGCGAAGTATATCGTTACAACGGCGCGTGGAAATTTAACGCGATCGGCCAGGCAACTCAGGATAATAGCATAGGCGATCTTGCCAAGCGATTTGTTTAAAGGAGGAATCATAATGGGTGTTAACCTTTCAAAGGGTCAGAGGGTAAGTCTTGACAAAAGTATGACCATGGCGCTCATCGGGCTGGGCTGGGATACGAACCGATACGACGGAGGCGCTGATTTCGATCTGGACGCGGCCGCTTTTATGCTTGGCGCCAACGGCAAGGTCCGCAAGGATGGGGATTTTATCTTTTATGGTAATCTGAAAAGTTCCGATGGTTCCGTCCGTCATACCGGCGACAACCTGACCGGTGCCGGCGATGGTGATGACGAAGTCCTCATCATTGACTTCACTAAGGTTCCCGCTGATGTTCAGAAGATCGCCATTACCGTAACCATCTATGACGCGCCAGCCCGCCGCCAGAACTTTGGCCAGGTATCCAACGCTTATGTCCGCGTCGCACGTATGGCAAACCCCAGCGATATGACCGGCACGGAGGTTCTGAAGTTTGATCTCGCGGAGGAATTTTCCATTGAAACCGCGCTGGTGGTTTGTGAGATCTACAAAAACGGCAATGACTGGAAATTCAACGCCGTCGGCGCGGGCTATCAGGGCGGCCTGGAAGCCCTCTGCAGAAGTTTCGGTGTTAATGTCTGATGATGACGCGCGGGAGCTTCCCAACGCTTCCGCGCTTTTCTCTGTTTAGTTTAAGGAAATCATGAATAAGGTTCAAGAACAATTTAACTCAAATTCAAGTGGAGATTTCACGCTGTCGCCCGGTGAATACGAAGGCCCTCTTGTTGTGGAGCGCCCATGTGTCGTCGATGGGCGGGGATCCACTTTGTGGGCCAAGAAGGGGCCAGTATTGGTGGTGTCCGCCCCAAATGTCACGATCAGGAACCTGCGCGTGGAAGTAACAGGCAATCCTGAAGGCAGAGAAGCGTTCACGGCAATTAAGACCAGTGACCCCAACACGAAACTTGAGAACATCGAAGTATATGGCAATGTGGTGGGTTCGGCAGGGGAATCCGAATCATGGGAGCTTCCAAGCGTCATCTCTTTAGGCGAGTTTGCCGCGGACAAGACAAACACATTTACGGTCAGCCTGGACGCGCCGTCTGACGCAAAACTTCTCAGCAAAGTAAAAGGGCTCCAGGTACAGCCCGAACAATTAATTGCCGGGCAGAACCGTTTGACCTTAACCACAGACGGGCTGAGACACAATACCATTCTCTACGGTGAACTTATGGTACAATCCTCTGTTTCCCGGAGGATCTATATTACAGGGAAAGCGTTAAATAACGGGGTCACCCAGGATAAAGCCCTTGCCCGGTCAAAGGGACCCGCGGTGTCGCTGCCGGTTCCCATCAATCCATCGGATGAGATCATTGCCCCCCGGGCAGCTGACGAGACTGTACCGAATATGAGAAGAGGACAGAGAATTTCCATAAAGGAACTGGGTTCCTCTCAGCTGAAAATTATCTTCGAGCACCAGAGCGGGGCGCGGGATATGGACATTGACAGCTACTGCTTTCTTTTAGGGGAAAACGGCAAAGTATCCCGGGATGAAGATCTGATTTTCTTTGGCAATACAGAAGCCCCGAACCAATCGGTCAAGTCCGTTTCCGCGGATTCCAACTCACTGGTGCTGATCGATCTTAACAAGGTCGATTCCTCTGTCAGCAAAATTGTTGTCAGCTATTCCATTTATGGCGATCATGCTCAGCAGAATTTTTCAATGGTTTCGTCGCCCGCGATCCGGGTATTTTGCCATGACAAAGAGGTCTTTCGATTTGAATTGAAGGATCTGTCTGAGGAAACGACCGTTGTCGCCGCGGAGATCTACCAATACAAAGGCCAATGGAAGATGAGTTTCGTCGGTTCCGGTTATCGAAGCGGTCTTAAACAGCTCTGTGAAAGCTACGGCGTAAATGTTGAATAGGGGCAATAATTGAATTCTAATCTGGTTCAAGGAGAAACGAAATGACAAAATGTGGTCGCGCAAAGCTTCAATATATGGTTGGTGGCCTTCTGTATAGTCCTGCCATCAATATCGGCCTTGCGGAAAAAATCGAGAATAACTTTTTTCCCTGCCTTACTTCCATGGCTTTTTGCCTCGAAGACTCTATCCGCGATGAGGCACTGGAAGAATCCGAAATAGAACTTTGTAATACATTGGAGGCCATCAGCAAGCGGGAGATTCCCGGCGACAGAATGCCTCTTCTCTTTGTCCGGATCCGCGATCCGGAGCATATGAGGCATATACATGAAATGCTGAAAGCTTACTACAATGTGGTCACGGGATACATCCTGCCAAAATTTGATCGGTCCAACTGCTATGAGTATAAGGACATCATCTCCGCGATCAACGGAGAGCTGGAGAATCCTCTGTATATTATGCCTATTCTGGAAAGTAAAATGATTGCCAATATCGGGAACCGAATACCGACCCTTCTGGAAATTAAGGCTGTTCTCGACAGTATGCGGGAATATATTCTGAATGTCCGGGTTGGAGGAAACGATTTCAGCAATCTCTATGGCCTGCGCAGGGCAGCTGATCAGAATATCTATCAGATTGGGGTCATCCGGGATATCCTTATGGACATTATCAATATCTTCACGGCCGATTATGTGATCTCTGGTCCTGTGTGGGAATATTTTGGAACCGACCTTTCCGGCCAGTGGGCAATTGGCTTAAAAAACGAGCTTTCCCTGGACCGGCTCAACGGTTTTATTGGAAAGACAGCCATCCATCCAAGCCAGCTTCCGTTGATCTATGAGAGCATGAAGGTTAAAAAATCCGACTACGAGGATGCCCTAAGCATACTTGGCTGGAAATCATCAACCTTGGGTGTTGAAAAAAGTTCCGATGGCTCCAGAATGAACGAAGTGAAATGCCACGGAAGATGGGCCCTGCGGATCGCGACTCTGGGGGAAATCTATGGTATCCTGGACCAGTAACTGACTTTTCTCAACAATTTGGAGGCGAACAGCATTGAATTCCTATACAGCTGAAAATACTTTAGTGTTGGCAAAGAGGCACCATAATACAAAGAGGACCTATTTGCTGGTTAATCCATTACAGGCCAAGCATCTTCCGGTCAGTCCTGCCCAATCCTTAAAAATGATGACCTGTCTCGGAGAGAGCGTCGCAAAAAAATATCCTTCCGCAAAGCTTGTTATCGGGTTTGCCGAAACCGCTACAGCCATTGGGGCGGCTGTAGCGGGATGTCTGGATCCCGGATGTCAGTATATCCATACAACGAGAGAACCATATGGGGAGCTGTCAGACTGGATCTACTTCAACGAGGAGCACAGCCACGCGGTTGAACAGAAGCTATACAGTAAAAATTTAGGGAAGTGGATAGAGGAAACTCCTGAGATAATCTTTGTTGATGATGAAATCTCAACCGGAAAAACCCTTATGAATATTATTGATAAGCTTTGTGAGGCATTCCCACAGGCAAAAAGCAAACCGCTCATTGCCGCCTCTATCATTAACCGGCTCTCCGAGGAAAATGAAAAGCGGTTTTCCAATGCCGGAATTGAGAGCCAGTACCTTGTGAAGGTCAGCGGAAACGATCTCAGCGACGCGGTTGCCCATTTTGACATCCAGCCGCCAAAATCCCCTGACCCGTCAAGCGGGCTGCCGGATTACAAACTTATTCACACAGATGAGCCTTTTATGAATCCCCGGCTTGGGGTTTCGATTACAAAATATACGGACAGCTGCCGGGAACAGGCCAATAGACTGTGTGAAAAACTGTTACCGGACATCCAGAAGGGGGCAGAGGTTCTGGTTCTCGGAACCGAGGAATGTATGTACCCTTCCCTGGCGCTTGGACAGGAGCTGGAAAGAAGCAATATCCCCGCCTCCGTCAGATGCCACGCGACTACCCGCAGTCCGATCGGCATCTGCCTGGATGAAGCCTATCCCATCCGTTCAGGCTTCAAACTGCGCGGTTTCTTTGACAATGAGCGGGAAACCTATATTTACAATCTGGCTCCCCGCGACACCGCGATCGTAGTCACTGACACCGCTGAAGATGACCAGAAGGCCCGGGCGGATCTTTCGAGGGCGCTCAGCATAAGCGGCTGTTCCAGGATCATTTTTGTGGAAGGAGGCAGCCGTGTTTAGCACTTATAAGCCAGAAGACGTAACCATACTTCTGAAGGATATTACTGGGATGGTGACGCCATTGGGAACAAAAGAGCGGGAACAGCTGATTCAAAGGGGTGTTCACTATTCTGAAATGCTTCCCATAGAATATGTCCCCTCCAAGGCATACCTTGACATGTTTTTCAAGGCCATGAAGCTTTACTCCGAAATGACGGCAGCGGCGGTTGCCGGCGCGGCACAAAAGATCCAGGCTGAAAAGCGGAATGAGATTGTTCTCGTTTCCCTGGCCCGGGCAGGCACTCCTGTGGGGATCCTGCTTAAGCGCTATATGGAGCAAACCTATTGTGTAAATGTGTTCCATTATACCATCTCTATCATCCGGGGGAAGGGTATTGACAGGAACGGGATGAACTATATCCTGGCAAGGCATAAACCGGAAAGCCTCCAGTTTGTTGACGGCTGGACAGGTAAAGGCGCGATACAGCGGGAGCTGATTCAGGCCATGAAGGATTATCCCGGTGTCAGCGCCGGACTGGCCGTGCTCTCAGACCCGGCGGGCATCGCTGAAAAGGCAGGTACAAATGATGATTTCCTGATCGCGAATTCCTGCTTAAACTCAACCGTGTCCGGTCTGCTCAGCCGGACGTTCTACCGAAACGACATCATTGGCCCGGATGAGTTCCATGGGGCGGCCTTTTACGGCGAATTGGCTGACAAGGATCTGACCTACACATTTATTAATGCCGTGGAAAGCTGTTTTTCCAGTGAGCTGAGTATGGAGCGGGAGAGTAAGCTGACCATGAGCGGCATGGATGAGGTCAACAGCATTTGCCGCGATTTCAACATCAAAGACATAAACCTTGTCAAACCAAGTATCGGCGAGGCAACCCGGGTGCTGCTGCGCCGAATGCCGTGGAAGGTTTTGGTTCACAGTCTGGAGGACCATGAGCATTTGGGGCACCTGTACCAACTGGCGGAGGAAAAAGGCGTACCGCTTGTGGAGTATCCTCTCAACAATTACCGCGCCTGCGGCCTGATACGGTCTTTTACTGACAGCTGAAATTTATTAGTTGGGAGGTGTCCTGTTGATTGATTTCTTTTCGGATCTGGATAATACTTTCGTGTATTCTCATAGAGTTTCTCTTCCTGGCCAGCGTGTTGCCGTAGAATATCTGAATAACTGCGTTCAAAGCTATATGACCCAAAAATCTTTTAACTTCCTGACCACCCAGGATAAGATCCGGCTGATTCCGGTAACCACAAGAACCTGTGAGCAGTATGCCCGCCTGTCTGAAACCTTTATGGGATTTGGATGCCAATACGCGCTGGTATGCAATGGCGGGATCCTTCTCCATAACAATAAAGTGGACCCCCGGTGGATCGCGGAAACCAGGCTCATCGCGGAAGACGGGGTTTCCTGGCTTTTGGAGGCGGAAAAATTCATCCGCCTGGAGCTTTCTGTACAAAACATTCACGAGGCAGAGGGAATTATGATCTATGCCAGAGTTGACGCCCCCCCGCTTGCCGCCTCCCGATTATCCCAGGCTTTCAAGGGATCAAAGCTAACTATCTATTTTGACAGCCGGAAGGTCTACTGTATTCCATCAGCCATAAACAAAGGCGCCGCGCTGAAAAGGTTTTCCGCGAGAGAGGGAATCTCCTGGTCCGTGGCCGCTGGTGACAGCATACCGGATCTGCCCATGCTTGAGGCGGCAGACGCGGCCATTCTGCCAAGTGGACTATCCCATATGGTTATGAACCCGCGAAAGCGTGTTTTTCGGGGCTCTTATTGTTTTTCGGACTTTATCTGCGATGAATTGTCAGATTTGCTTCCCACGGGCACCTAACCCCCGTCATATCACATAATCAAACCCGCCGTCTGTCCGGGACATCAGATCCCTGATGGAATACTTAGCCAGATATTCGTGAACCACCTGATCCAGCCCTCTCCACAGGTTCAGGGTCCGGCAGTCAGGCATCCTCCGGCAGACCGGGTTTTCAGCTATACATGCCACGGGAGCCAGACTTCCCTCGGTCAGGATCAGGATCCGCTCCACGGAAATCTCCTCCGGCAGTCTTCCTAATCGGTAGCCGCCGCCTTTGCCCCGGACAGCTGTGACAATCTTTTCCTTTACCAGGATCTTGACAATGCTCTCCAGATACTTTTCAGAGATCTCCTGGCGGGCGGCTATGTCTTTTAACGGGATATAGCCGTCCTTCTGATTTTCCGCCATGTCCACCAGAACCCGCAGCGCGTATCTTCCCCTTGTAGATATCATCATGACCTTAGACTCCTTTCAATTAACCTATTATACTATAAAGGAAGTAGGAATTCAATTGGATAAGAAGTTTCTTGTTGACAAAGCCATAAACAGGGACTATAATTCCTATTAACCAATCAAAAAAGTAGGTTATATTGTCTGCTCCGTTGGACCAGAAAGGGGCAGACAGCGGAAAGGAGACTTTATCATGGGAACGATCTATACATCCGCGGATCAGCTTATCGGGAATACCCCTCTTTTGGAGCTAACACACATTGAGAATTCGGAGGGGCTTTCGGCAAAGCTTCTGGCTAAGCTTGAATACTTTAATCCCGCCGGCTCGGTAAAGGACCGCGTCGCCAGGGCGATGATTGATGACGCGGAGAAAAAAGGACTGCTGAGAAAAGACTCCGTCATCATTGAGCCCACATCAGGAAACACGGGAATCGGCCTGGCTTCTGTGGCAGCGGCCAGGGGATACCGGATCATGATCGTGATGCCGGAGACCATGAGCGCGGAGCGCAGACAATTGATGAAGGCCTACGGCGCTGAACTGGTGCTTACAGAGGGCTCCAAGGGCATGAAAGGCGCGATAGCCAAAGCGGAGGAGCTGGCAGCGGAGATTCCGGGGGGATTTATCCCAGGACAGTTTGTGAACCCAGCAAACCCGGCTGTCCACAAGGCCACCACTGGTCCTGAGATCTGGGCGGACACAGACGGCAAGGTGGACATTTTTGTGGCCGGCGTGGGCACCGGCGGAACCGTGACCGGTGTGGGGGCTTATCTGAAGAGCCAGAACCCTGATATAAAAATCGTTGCCGTGGAGCCGGCTGATTCTCCTGTGCTGAGCAAGGGCACCCCGGGGGCTCACAAGATCCAGGGCATCGGCGCGGGATTTGTCCCGGATGTGCTGGACACAGACATCTACGATGAGGTCATCACCGTGAAAAATGAGGAGGCATTTGCCGCGGGGAGAAAAGTAGGCAGGGAGGAGGGAGTCCTTGTAGGCATTTCCTCCGGAGCCGCCGTGTGGGCCGGGATCTTGCTGGCCAAACGCCCGGAGAACAGGGGCAAAACCATTGTAGCGCTGCTTCCGGATACGGGAGACCGCTATCTGTCCACACCACTGTTTGAATAAGCGGGTCTCAATGGGAGGCGGGCACTGAGCCTGCCTCACTTTTTATGTACACGGGGCGGAGAGGAAATGTGGCCGTTCACACGGCCCCGCCCCGGCACGGCGAGTAGGGAGAAATTCTCCCCTACTCCATTTGTACACGGGGCGGAGAGGAAATGTGGCCGTTCGCGCGGCCCTGCCCCGGCACAGCGAATATGGGGGAGGAACGCCCCCACCTGATCGCGCAGGGAGGTATTTATGACACTGACGCAGCTGCGTTATATAATCATCATCTCAGAGGCCGGTTCCTTAAATAAAGCGGCGGAACTCCTCTACATCACCCAGCCTTCCCTGACCAATTCTCTGAAAGAATTAGAGGATGAGCTGGGGGTGGAATTGTTTTACCGGAGCGGGAGAGGAGTCACTCTTACCAGTGACGGTGAAGAATTTTTGCTGTACGCGAAACAAATTTACAATCAATATGAAGATGTCCTGGAACGTTTTGGGAAAAGTGAGCGAAAAAAGAAATTCGGGGTTTCCACCCAGCATTACTCCTTTGCTGTCAAGGCATTTGTGGAAATGATCAAAAAGATCGGGACAGCCCAGTACGAGTTTGCCATCCGGGAGACCATGACAAAAGACGTGATCGAGGATGTGAGCAGTTTAAAGAGTGATATCGGGATTCTGTATCTCAGCGATTTTAACCGGAAGGCACTGGGGAAACTGTTCCAAACCGCCAATGTGGAATTCCATCATCTCATTGACTGTCAGGCATACGTGTATCTGTGGAAAGGGCATCCTCTTGCCGGGGAAAAGGCCATAAGCTTTGAGCAGCTCGCACCCTACCCATGTCTGTCTTTTGAGCAGGGATCCCAGGCTTCTTTTTATTACGCGGAGGAGATCCTGTCAACCAACGACTATCCATCCACCATCAGGGCCAATGACCGGGCAACCATGTTGAATCTCATGGTAGGGCTCAACGGATATACCTTATGTTCCGGCATCATCTGTGAGGAGCTGAACGGCAGCGCCTACAGGGCAGTGCCATTTGCCCCTGACCAGGACAATCCCAACAGTGTCATGGAGATCGGCTACATTCTCCGGAAAAACATGGTGCCAAGCCAGACAGGAGAACTGTATCTCCGCGAATTGAAACGGTATCTGCATATAGCTCAAAACTATAACCCACTATAATAATAGGGAATTAGACGCAAAAAAGAGACTGTGGTAAACTCTGTATAAAGAAAGCGCTGATAAAAAGGAGGAACAGATAATGGCAGATATCAGAGATTCTAAAAACTGGGGATTTGAGACAAGACAGCTACATATCGGGCAGGAGCAGGCGGATCCGGTAACGGACGCCAGGGCTGTGCCCATCTACGCGACCACTTCCTATGTATTCCACGATTCGAAACACGCAGCGGACCGCTTCGGCCTCAGAGACCCGGGCAATATCTACGGCAGGCTGACCAACCCTACAGAGGACATCTTCGAGCAGAGGATCGCTTCCCTGGAAGGCGGAGCGGCGGCGCTGGCAGTGGCCTCCGGAGCGGCGGCTATCAGCTACACATTTCACGCCCTGACAGGTGAAGGCGGGCATATTGTGGCGGCAAAGACTATATACGGCGGCACCTACAATCTGCTGGCCCACACCCTGCCTCTGACCTCAGGAGTAACAGCCACCTTTGTGGACCCGGAGGTTCCCGGTTCCTTCGAGGCAGCTATTCAGGACAGCACAAAAGCCATCTTCGTAGAGACCCTGGGCAACCCCAACTCCAACATCATTGACCTGGAAGAGGTGGCCAGGACAGCTCACCGCCACGGTCTTCCCCTGGTGGTGGATTCCACCTTTGCCACCCCTTATCTGGTACGTCCCATTGAGTACGGCGCGGACATTGTGATACATTCCGCCACAAAGTTCATCGGCGGCCACGGCACAGCCATTGGCGGCGTCATCGTGGACAGCGGCAATTTTGACTGGAAGGCATCCGGCAGATACCCCTGGATCTCAGAGGCCAATCCCAGCTACCATGGGGTGTCTTTCACCGACGCGGCTGGTCCGACAGCGTTTGTGACCTATATCCGGGCAGTGCTCCTGAGGGATACCGGGGCAACCCTTTCTCCCTTCCACGCCTTCCTGTTCCTCCAGGGCTTAGAGACCCTTTCCCTGCGTGTGGAGAGGCATGTAAGCAATGCCCTTAAGATTGCGGATCACCTGTCCAGACATCCCCAGGTAGAGGCGGTTCACCATCCATCGCTGCCCGGGGAGCCCAGCCACAGGCTTTATAAGAAATATTTCCCCAATGGGGGAGGCTCCATTTTTACCTTTGAGATCAAGGGCGGAAGCCACACAGCCCAGAAATTTATCGACAATCTGGCCATCTTCTCCCTGCTGGCCAATGTGGCTGATGTGAAGTCCCTGGTCATCCACCCGGCCAGCACCACCCACTCCCAGCTCAACGAGGAAGAGCTTTCCGATCAGGGGATCAAGCCAAATACCATCCGTCTCTCCGTGGGAATTGAGAAAGCGGAAGACCTGATCGCCGCGTTGGACGCGGCATTTGACGCGGTAAAGTAAGCCCCCATTTTCTGATGATTCTTTTACCCAAATCTATAAATATCCCCCCGGGTTGCCGTAGAAATTCTCCGGTAAACCCGGGCGGTTGCCCTTTCATCGTTTTTTCTCCGCCAGCTCCGGCTTTTTCACCTGTCTAAGTTATTTCCCATGATCCTCCCCCTGACGGTTCACGGCCGAGAGACCATGAAGTGAACAAAAACATCAACTTGTAAAGAAAAAGAACCTGTGATATACTGTGGAGAATTAAACCATAATTGGTAAAAACTGGAAAAACAGAAGACAAAAGAAAGCAGGTAAAAATGGTACGAAAGTATTTGGAACAAAATGTGTTGGAAGCTCTTAAAGAACGCCTTAAACTGATTTTCGAGGAGTTTGACAACATCTATGTCTCGTTTTCCGGCGGAAAAGACAGCGGCCTACTTTTGAACCTGGTGCTGGACTACAGAAGGGAACATTATCCGGATAAAACCATCGGGATCTTTCATCAGGATTTTGAAGCCCAGTACACAGTGACCACAGAGTATGTGGAGAGGACCTTCGAGAAGATCAAGGATGAGGCGGAATGCTACTGGGTCTGCCTGCCCATGGCCACCAGGACAGCCCTCAGCAGCTATGAAATGTACTGGTATCCCTGGGATGACAAGAAAAAAGAACTCTGGGTAAGGCCAATGCCGGACAAGGACTATGTGATCAATCTGGACAACAATCCCATAACCACCTACCGCTACCGCATGCACCAGGAGGATCTGGCAAAACAGTTCGGACGGTGGTACCGGATATCCCACAGCGAGAAGAAGACCATATGCCTTCTGGGCTTAAGGGCCACGGAATCCCTGCAGCGGTACAGTGGATTTGTCAACAAAAAGTACGGCTACCAGGGGCAGTGCTGGATCGGGAAAATGTTCAAGGACGTGTGGTGCGGTTCTCCCATGTATGACTGGTCTTCCAGGGATGTATGGCATGCCAATTATGTGTTCGGCTATGATTACAACCGTCTCTATGACCTATATTACATGGCAGGACTTAAGGTATCCCAGATGCGGGTGGCATCGCCCTTTAACGATTATTCCAAAGACTCCCTGAACCTGTACCGGGTCATTGACCCGGAGATCTGGGTAAAGCTGGTGGGACGCGTCCGGGGAGCTAATTTTACCTGCATCTATGGAAGAACCAAAGCCATGGGGTATCGAAATATCACACTGCCAGAAGGCCACACCTGGAAGAGCTACACCATGTTTCTCCTGGATACCCTGCCGCCCAGGCTGCGCAATAACTATATCAAAAAATTCAACACCTCCATTGATTTCTGGCATCAGACCGGGGGCGGCCTTGATGAGGAGACCATAAACGAGCTCCTCAACCATGGATATGAGATCCGCAGGAACGGAGTGTCCAACTACACTTCCGCCAAGAAATCCCGGGTAATCTTTATAGGCAAGATCCCCGACGACACCGATGACATCAAGTCCAGCAAAGATATCCCTAGCTGGAAGAGGATGTGCTACTGCATCCTAAAAAATGACCACACCTGCCGGTTCATGGGGTTCGGCATCACCAGACAGCAGCAGAAATATGTGGATGAGATCCGCAAGAAATACAAAAGCCTAGAGGAGGTACAATATGGAGTATAAAAGCCCCGCTTACCATGTGATCCCTGTGCCAGTGGACAAAATAAAGCCTAACACCTACAATCCCAACAAGGTCGCCCCGCCGGAGATGAAACTTCTGTATGAGAGCATCCGGGCAGACGGATATACCATGCCGGTGGTTTGCTATTATGACTCTTGTGAAGATGCCTACATAATCGTGGACGGATTTCACCGATATCAGATCATGAAAGACTATCCTGACATCTATGAGAGAGAACAGGGACTTCTTCCGGTGTCTGTCATAGACAAGCCCATCGATCAGAGGATGGCCAGCACGGTGCGCCATAACCGGGCCAGGGGAAGCCACAGCGTGGATCTTATGAGCAACATTGTAAAAGAGCTTCACGACTTGGGACGGTCCGACGCGTGGATCTCCAGACATCTGGGCATGGACCAGGACGAGATCCTGAGGCTGAAGCAGATCACCGGACTTGCCGCGCTGTTCAGGGATGTGAACTTTGGAAACGCATGGATGCCTGAGGAGGAAGAGGAGTGATTTTGCCTGGCATTTCCGGTAAAAATAAATTTTTTAATTTTTTTTCAAAAAGTGCTTGCCAAACGCAGCGGCCTGTGCTATACTGTCATATGTAAGGCCAATTGGTCAAGCGGTCAAGACGACGCCCTCTCACGGCGTAAACCCGGGTTCGATTCCCGGATTGGTCACGAAAAAGTCTGTGTAAGCAGGCTTTTTTCTTTTTTATGTACACGGGGCGGAGAGGAGTATGGCCGCTGCAGCGGCCCCGCACCGGCACGGCGAGTAGGGGAAGGGCCTCCCCTACTCGATTGTACACGGGGCAGAGAGGAATATAGCCGCTAAAGCGGCACCAAACCAGAGCGGACGGTCCGCCCTGAGAGTCACGTCAGGCCCGCTAAGTCCCGGATCACTTCACCTGCTATGAGAAGTCCGGCTACCGGCGGAACAAAGGATATGCTGGCAGGAGTCTGGCGCTTTGAGGTCTCTTCCTGGCTGATCCCTCTGGGCTTTCTGGGAACCTCTCTCGAATAGAGGACCTTCAGATGCCGGATATTCCGCCGCTTCAACTCCCGGCGCATAACCCTGCACAGAGGACACACGGAGGTCTCGGCAATATCCGTTATCTCAAACATCTCCGGGTGAAGCTTATTTCCCGTCCCCATGGAGGAGATCAGTGGAATCTGGTTTCTTTTCGCGTACTCCGCGATAGCCAGCTTGGCTGCCACTGTGTCTATGGCATCAATGATGTAATCCACCTTCCCACCTATCCCGTCAAAAAAATTTTCAATATTTTCCGGAAGTATGAACTCTTCATAAGCGCTCACACTGGCCCTGGGATTGATGTCCAGTATTCTCTCCCTCATGACATGGGTCTTATACTTCCCCACGGTACTGTGGCTGGCAATGCTCTGACGGTTTATGTTGGTCAATGCCACCCGGTCCGCGTCAACCAATATCAGCCTCCCCACACCGCCCCGGGCCAGAGCCTCAATACAGTGAGAGCCCACGCCGCCCACTCCAAAGACAAGGACCGAGGAATCTGTCAGGCGTTTGAGACCATCACTGCCGATGAGAAGCTCTGTCCGCGAAAATTCATGCACCATACATAATGCCTCCTGGTAATTGTAATATCTACGGGAGCGGTTCCCCGTCGTGTGATCTATTTTACCTCCTGGTCTTAAAAAAGTAAACTTCCCTTTTTGAGAAAGTAAGTGTATAATGTACCCAATAACAGAGTTTTAAAATACACAAAAAAAGGAGTTCTATATGAATCAAGGATTTATTCGCGCGGCAGCCGCGACCCCCAAGATCCGGGTAGCTGACCCGGAATACAATGCCGGCCAGATCACAGACCTGACACGGCAGGCGGCAGCAGCCCAGGCAAAGATCATCGTGTTTCCGGAATTATGCCTTACCGGCTATACCTGCGGCGATCTGTTTTTGCAGACGCCCCTTCTTCTTAAGGCCAGAGAACAGTTGTCCGCCATATTGAAGGCCACGAAAGATTTAGACCTTGTGGCATTTATCGGCCTTCCCTGGCAACAGGGCGGAAAGCTGTACAACACGGCAGCCGTGATCCATAAGGGCAGGCTTTTGGGGCTGGTTCCCAAAACCAATATCCCAAACTATTCTGAATTTTATGAGGCCCGGCATTTTGTTCCGGGCAGCAAAAAAACTGAGTGGATTACCTGGGAGGATCAGAAGATTCCCATGGGGACCAGCCTTCTGTTCACCTGCGACACCCTGCCGGGCCTTGTGCTGGCGGCGGAGATCTGTGAGGATGTGTGGGTTCCCTGTCCACCCAGCATCGGTCACGCCAGCGCGGGGGCCACGGTCATAGCCAACTGTTCCGCCAGCGACGAGACAGTGGGAAAAGGCGCTTACCGCGATTCCCTGATTACCGGCCAGTCCGCCCGTCTGGTCTGCGGATATATCTATGCCAACGCGGGAGAAGGAGAATCCACCCAGGACCTGGTGTTCGGCGGACACAATATCATAGCGGAAAACGGTGTCAGCTTAGCGGTGTCTCACCGTTTTACTACAGGGATCATCTATGGGGACCTGGATCTGGAGCGGCTTGTAAGCGACAGGCGGCGTCTGACCACATTCCCATCAGCCCAGTCCGGAGCAGAAGACTATGTATGCATTAGCTTTTCCCTCCACTTAGAGGAGCTGTCCCTGAACCGTTTTATTGATCCGGCTCCATTTGTCCCTCAGGACCATGGGGAGCGGAACAGGCGCTGCGAGGAGATCCTCTCCATCCAGGCCATGGGGCTTAAAAAGCGCATGGAGCACACCGGCGCTTCCCGTGCGGTCATAGGGATCTCCGGAGGACTGGATTCCACCCTGGCTCTTTTGGTGACAGCCAGAACTTTTGACATGCTGGGCCTTCCCAGAGATCAGATCCTGGCTGTCACCATGCCCTGCTTTGGGACAACGGACCGCACCTACCGCAATGCCCTGGCCATGGCAGAGAAGCTGGGAGCTTCCCTTAAGGAGGTCAATATCCAGAACTCGGTTCTTTCTCATTTCAGGGATATCGGACAAGACCCGGAAAACCATGACGTGACTTACGAAAACGCTCAGGCCCGGGAGAGGACCCAGGTCCTTATGGACATGGCCAACCAGGTAAGCGGCCTGGTAGTCGGAACTGGGGACATGTCGGAGCTGGCTCTTGGATGGGCCACCTACAATGGGGATCACATGTCCATGTACGGTGTCAACGCCTCTGTGCCCAAGACCTTGGTCCGCCATCTGGTACATTATTACGCGGACACCTGTCAGGAAGAAGAGCTCAGGACAGTGCTCCTAGATGTTCTGGACACCCCGGTAAGCCCGGAGCTTCTTCCGCCAAAAGACGGTGTGATCTCACAGAAGACCGAGGATCTGGTTGGACCATATGAGCTCCACGACTTTTTCATGTACTATATCTTAAGGTTTGGCTACAGCCCTGCCAGGATCTTCCGCATGGCCCTCCGCGCTTTCGGGGAAGAATATCCAAGAGAAATCATCCTAAAGTGGATGAAAGTGTTTTACCGTCGCTTCTTCTCCCAGCAGTTTAAACGGTCCTGCCTTCCTGATGGCCCGAGAGTGGGCTCTGTGGCTGTTTCCCCAAGAGGGGACTTGCGGATGCCAAGCGACGCCTGCGGCCGTCTGTGGCTGGAAGAAACAGAGGCCCTGTCATGATCGCCAGCCCATCCAATGCCCAGGTAAAACAGGTGTGCGCCCTGTGCAAAAAATCCCGTTACAGAAAGGAAACCGGCCTTTTTGTGGTGGAAGGCCCCAAGATGTTTCAGGAACTGCCGAAAGACAGGATCCACCAGGCATACGCCACAGAGAAATTCGCGGGCGACCCAGCCCACGCCTCCATGCTGCGGGGCATAGACAGGCTGCGGCTGGTGAGCGAGGATGTGCTGAAGGCCATGTCTGATACCCAGACTCCCCAGGGCATCCTGGCTGTGGCCCGGATGTACCGGTATTCCCTGGCTGATCTCAAAAACCGGAAAGGACCTGCCCTTTTGATGATCCTGGAGACCATCCAGGATCCGGGCAATCTGGGAACCATCCTCCGCGCCGGCGAGGGGGCGGGGATTACCGGTGTAATCATGGATAACAATACGGCGGACATCTATAATCCAAAGGTGATCCGCTCCACCATGGGTTCCATCTACCGGGTTCCTTTTGTCTCCACCGATGATCTGCCAAAGACCCTGGCTTCCTTAAAAGAACAGGGAATCCGCCTGTACGCCGGGGACTTGGAGGGCAGGAAAAGCTATGACCGGGAAGACTACACACTGGACACCGGGTTTCTTATTGGCAACGAGGCCAGAGGCCTTACAGCCAAAACAAAAGCCATGGCTGATCATTTGATCCGCATTCCCATGGCCGGACAGGTGGAGTCCCTCAACGCGGCAATAGCCTCATCCATTCTCATGTTTGAGGCAGCCAGACAGCGCAGAGAAAAATCTTAAGATACTTTTAATTGAATGAAACCGATTTATCGCATATAATAGATACTATTAAAATACTTGAAAGATGAGGAGGGGATGTTATGGAGTCTGTATACTGGCTGATCGCCTTTGTGGCCCTGGCAGGTATTGAGGCCGCTACCATGGCGCTGACCACGGTCTGGTTCGCGGGAGGAGCCATAGCGGCATTTCTCATGTCACTGGCCCACGCCAGCGTCAACGCTCAGCTGACGGTATTCGCGGTGGTTTCTTTCGCGCTGCTGATATTCACCAGGCCATGGGCGGTGAAGCATGTGAACCGCCGCGCCGTGAAGACCAACGCGGACAGTCTGGTGGGAAAACAGGCCAGAGTTACCAGCGAGATCAATAATTCCCTGCAGACCGGATCCGCCGTGGTAAACGGACAGGAGTGGACCGCGAGGGCTAATAAAGACGGCGAAATCTACCCCGCCGACACTCTGGTGGAGATCCGCGCCATACAGGGCGTGAAGCTGATCGTTCAAAAAGCTCAGGAAGAAACAGGAGGAAGATAGATGGAATTTATTTTCGGATTTACAGGATTCATTGTTTTGCTTATCATTATTTTGATCATGCTGTCGTCTTGCGTCAAGATTGTTCCCCAGGCCCAGGCCATGGTGGTGGAGCGGCTGGGCGCCTACAAGGAGACCTGGGCTGTGGGGCTCCACGTCAAAGCTCCATTTATCGACCGCATAGCCAAGAGGGTCATGTTAAAAGAGCAGGTTGTGGACTTCGCGCCTCAGCCGGTGATCACCAAGGACAACGTGACCATGCGTATTGACACGGTAGTGTTTTTTCAGATCACGGATCCCAAGCTGTTCACCTATGGCGTGGAGAATCCCATTATGGCTATTGAAAACTTAACGGCCACTACCCTGAGAAACATTATCGGCGATCTGGAGCTTGACCAGACTCTGACCTCCAGAGAGACCATCAACACCAAGATGCGGGCCTCTTTAGACGTGGCCACTGACCCCTGGGGGATCAAGGTGAACCGGGTGGAACTCAAGAACATCATCCCGCCCGCGGCCATCCAGGATGCCATGGAAAAACAGATGAAGGCGGAGCGGGAGCGCCGGGAGGCCATTCTCCGGGCGGAAGGTGAGAAAAAGTCCACCATCCTTGTGGCTGAGGGCAAGAAGGAGTCTGTGATCCTGGACGCGGAGGCTGACAAACAGTCCGCTATCCTCAGGGCAGAGGCGGAGAAGGAGAAGCGGATCAAAGAGGCGGAAGGCCAGGCGGAGGCGATCTTAAAGATCCAGCAGGCCACCGCGGAAGGGCTCCGGTATATCAAGGAAGTGGGAGTCGACGAAGCCGTGCTTCAGCTGAAAGGCCTGGAGGCCTTCGCCAAAGCCGCTGACGGAAAGGCCACCAAGATCATTATCCCGTCAGAGCTCCAGGGACTGGCCGGACTGGTGACTTCCATAAAAGAGATGGCAAAAGATTGACCACAGGGACTCCTGGAAGCGGGAGTCCCTTTCTGCCATATATCGCACAACAAACAGGAGGGAGCCCACGGTTTGGAACTTCAGATAGACCGGACAAAAGAGTACGGCCTTGTGCTGGAAGGCGGCGGGGCAAAGGGCGCTTATCAGATCGGCGCGTGGAAGGCCCTTCGGGAGGCTGGAATCCTCATAAAAGGGGTTGCCGGCTCCTCCGTCGGCGCTTTAAACGGCGCTCTGATCTGCATGGACGATTTAGATACAGCAGAATATATCTGGGAGAATATCAGCTACTCCAAGGTCATGGACATTGACGACAATATGATGGAGAGCGTAAGAAACTGGGATTTGAAATCCATTGACATGGGACTTTTGACAGAAGAGATCCGGAAGATCCTTCACGACAGAGGATTGGATATCACACCTTTGAGGAAGCTGATCAGCCAGACTGTAGATGAAGACAGGATCCGGAATTCCGGGAAGGATCTTTTCATCACCACCTACTCTGTCAGTGACCGGAGACTCCTCACTGTCAGCGCGGACCAGATCCCCAAAGGGCAGATAGGAGATATGCTCATGGCAAGCGCCTATCTCCCTGTATTCAAGAGGGAACCTCTGGGGGGCAAAAAGTATTTAGACGGCGGCGGCTGGAATAATGTTCCCACGGACCCGCTTTTGGACCACCAGTATCGGGATATTATTATCATCCGGATCTACGGCCTGGGCTTTGACTCGGAAAAAGTCACGGAGATTCCCGAAGGAACCAGGGTCTACCACATCGCTCCCCGCCAGAACTTAGGCGGGATGCTGCGCTTTGACAAACAGCTGGCAAGAAAGAACATGAAACTGGGATACTATGACGCCACGCGTTTTCTGTATGACTTAAAGGGCAAATGGTACTATCTTGACGCGCCGGAACCGGAATCCTGGTACTTTGACCAGCTTGTAAAGGAGGCTGATCTTTTAAAAAACCGGATGCCGCCGGAGCTTTTCACTGTCCTTAAGGAAGGGGAAGAGAAGATGCCCGGTTACCGGTACTACATGGAGGTCCTTTTTCCCATGCTGGCCCGGCACTGGAGCTTAAAGCCGGATTGGGATTACAAGGAGCTGTACCTGACCTTTTTGGAAAACGCGGCGAGACGTCGGCGAATCAGCCGCTTTTGCGTCTACCGTCCCAGTGAGCTTATGGAAAAAGTTAAACTTGCATAATCCCGCGGGGTATACTATAATTCAAAAATACAAAAAGAACTGAGGGAGGAATCAGCCATGGATTTAAAGGGAAGGAATTTCCTGACATTAAAAGATTACAGTCCTGCTGAGATTCAGTATCTTCTGGACCTGGCAGCTGACTTAAAAGAGAAGAAGAAAAATGGGATTCCCGTGGATTTCCACAGAGGGAAGAATGTAGCCCTGATCTTTGAGAAGACCAGCACCCGCACCAGATGCGCCTTCGAGACAGCGGCCCACGACCTGGGGATTGGCACCACCTACTTAGAGCCTGCCAGCTCCCAGATCGGCAAAAAGGAAAGTATCGCCGATACGGCCAGGGTATTAGGGCGCATGTATGAGGGGATCGAGTACAGGGGCTTCGGACAGGAGATCGTTGAGGAGCTGGCAAAGAATGCCGGCGTTCCCGTGTGGAACGGGCTTACCAACGAATACCATCCCACCCAGATGCTGGCTGACCTTCTGACAGTACAGGAACATTTCGGAAAACTCGCGGGGATCCGGCTGGTGTACATGGGAGACGCCCGCTACAATATGGGTAATTCCCTCATGGTGGCCTGTTCAAAGATGGGGCTGGATTTTGTGGCCTGCGCCCCCAAAAAATATTTTCCAAACCAGGAGCTTGTGGAGCAGTGCCGCGAGTACGCGAAAGCATCTGGCTCCGCCATCACACTGACCGAGGATGTGAAGGAGGGAACCAAAGGCGCTGATGTCATCTACACAGATGTGTGGGTATCCATGGGTGAGCCTGATCAGGTATGGGAAGAGAGGATACGGGAGCTGACCCCCTACAAGGTGACCAGGGCTGTCATGGACAACGCCGGCCCCCAGGCCATATTCCTCCACTGCCTGCCCGCCTTCCACGACTTAAAGACCACCATTGGAAAAGAGATGAACAGCCGTTTCGGCATAGAGGACATGGAAGTGACCGACGAAGTGTTTGAGTCCTCCTGCTCCAAGGTCTTTGATGAGGCGGAAAACAGGATGCACACCATCAAGGCCGTGATGGCCGCCACATTAGGGGAGTAACCTCATGGCGCGGGTACAGGGAAAAAGAAAAAGCCCCAGGAACACCACTCTGATCCTGGATTGGCTTCACATCATCACAGGAATCCTGGTAGTGGCCATGGCTGTGACTGCCTTTATCAACCCTGAAGATAACATGATCCTTTTTCCCGTCATCTTTTTCCTGGCCGCCATATTGAACAGTGTCAATGGCGTTTACAGGTACAGACAGAGCGGGAGAAATAAAAAGAAAAAAATACTGGCTCTGGGACTTTTGCTGGTGGCCGCTTTTCTTCTGACCGTGTCGGTGATCAGCGGAATCAGCATCTGGAGGTAAGATGTGAAAACAGAGGTTTTAAAGCTATTAAAAGAATATGACGGCTACTTGTCCGGCCAGGAGATCTGCCAACGTCTGGGAGTGTCCAGGACCGCTGTCTGGAAGGTGATCAAGCAGCTTCAAAGCGAAGGCTACCAGATCGAAGCCGTGAGAAACAGAGGATACCATCTGACAGCGAGCACAGATGTGTTGACAGAGGCGGAGATCCGAAGCTGCGTTAAAGGGGAGCTGATGGGCTGCCGGGTGGTCTGCTATGAAGAGACCGACTCCACCAACACCAGGGCAAGGGCCCTGGCGGAGGAAGGTGCCCCGGAAGGAACCATGACCGTGGCGGAACGCCAGAACGCGGGAAAGGGGAGGAGGGGACGAAGCTGGTCCTCCCCGCCGGGAAGCGGGATCTTTATGAGCCTGGTCCTGCGTCCTGACATCCCTCCCTCCCAGGCCTCCATGGTGACTCTGGCTGCCGCCGTGGCCGTGGCCAGAGGCATCCGCCAGGCCACCGGCGTCCAGGCCATGATCAAATGGCCCAACGATCTGGTACTCTCCGGCAAGAAGATCTGCGGCATCCTTACAGAGATGACCACGGAACTGGAGTCCATCCAGTACGCGGTGGTGGGGATCGGGATCAACGTGAACACGGAAGAGTTCCCCCAAGAACTTTCCGGCACCGCCACCTCCCTGTTTCTGGAAACCGGCAGCAGCTGGAAGAGAGGCCCCCTGGTCGGGGAGGTGGCCATGGCCTTTGAGGATTGCTACAGATTGTTTCTAGCCTCAAAGGACTTGTCCCTTTTAAAGGAAGAGTATGAACAACATCTGTCCAACCTAAACCGCCAGGTCACGGTCCTGGATCCTGCCGGGTCCTACGGCGGCATCTGCCGGGGCATCACAAATGACGGCCAGCTCCTGGTGGAGCAGGAAGACGGCAAAGTGCGGCAGGTACTGTCCGGAGAAGTCTCTGTCAGGGGAATATATGGTTATGTATAGCAAGAGTTCGCCCCGCGGACTCTTTGTTTGCCGTGTTCTTAAGACCGAGACGGAAAGAAAGGCATCAGGTTCCATATGGAAAATAAGACAAATGAATCTCTTCCGCCCACAAAGCGGTTAAGAACCATGTCCTCGCTGCTCCTTAGCTGGTATAAAGACCATGCCCGAACCCTTCCCTGGCGGGAGGATCCGGGACCCTACCGGGTGTGGATCTCCGAGATCATGCTGCAGCAGACAAGGATCGAGGCGGTAAAGCCTTATTTTAGCCGTTTCATGGAAGCTTTCCCCGATGTGCCAACCCTGGCCCTTGCTGACGAGGACAGGCTTCTAAAGCTGTGGGAGGGGCTTGGGTACTATAACCGGGCCAGAAATCTGAAAAAAGCGGCCCAGGTCATGACAGAGCTCCATGACGGCCAGCTTCCTCCTTCCTATGAAGAGCTGCTGAAGCTTCCGGGAATCGGGACCTACACCGCGGGGGCCATTGCCTCCATCGCTTTTGGGATACCGGTGCCGGCAGTTGACGGCAATGTGCTGCGGGTCATCTCACGGGTCCTGGCAAGCCTGGATGATGTGGGAAAACCGGCGGTAAAAAAGCAGATGGAATCCCTGCTTAAGGAAATCATGCCCCGTGACGACGCCGGGGCCTTCAATCAGGGACTGATGGAGATCGGGGAGACCATCTGCGTTCCCAACGGACCGCCCAGGTGTCCGGAGTGTCCCCTGTCCCCCATCTGCCTTGCCAGAATACACAATTCCCAGGCTTCCATTCCCGTCAAGGCCCCCAAAAAACCCCGCCGGGTGGAAAACCGCACGGTTCTCCTCATCCTGTCCGGCACTGATATCGCCATAGAAAAACGGCCGGACACAGGCCTTTTAGCCTCCCTCTATCAGTTTCCAAACTTAGAAGGGCATCTGAACCGCCAGGAGATCCATGACTTCTTAGAGTCCCTGGGCGCGTCACCGGAAAGGATAGAGCCCGCGGGGGAGGCCAGGCACGTTTTCAGCCATGTGGAATGGCACATGACCGGTTACCTGGCGCGGCTAAAGGGAAAGATCCCCTCGACTTATCTAGCGGTTGGACAGGAGGAGCTTCGGAGAAAATACCCCATCCCAAACGCGTTTTCAGCGTATATAAAATTGTTAAACAGACAATTATGAGAGTAGAAGAACAAAATGGAGGGAAGCATGGGAAGACTTCTTTTGATCATAAATCCCCGGGCCGGGAAGGCCCAGGTAAAATTCCACCTTCTGGGAATCATTGACATTTTTATAAAAGCAGGCTGGCAGGTGGAGGTCCACATCACCCAGGCCCCTCTGGATGCCATGGAAATTGCCCGGACAAAAGGCAGCCAGGCAGACCTGGTGGTGTGCAGCGGAGGGGATGGCACTTTAAGCGAGACCATATCCGGCATGACGCGGCTTGACGCTCCGCCCTGTCTCGGCTACATCCCCGCCGGATCCACCAACGATTTCGCCTCCAGCCTGAAAATCCCATCCCAAATGGAAAAGGCGGCCCAGATTATTGTAAACGGCTGTCCCTATCCCGTGGATATCGGCTATTTCTGCCGGGAGAGAACCTTTGTGTATGTGGCGGCTTTTGGCATGTTCACGGAAGTGTCCTACATGACCCCTCAGGAAAAGAAAAATCTTCTGGGCCATCAGGCCTACATGCTGGAGGGGGTAAAAAGCCTGACCAACATCAAGTCCTATGCCATAAAGCTGGAATCCGCGGACATAACCCTGGAGGGAGACTTTATCTTCGGTATGGTGACCAACACGGTCAGCGTAGGCGGCTTCAAGGGCCTGGTAAAAAAAGATGTGGCCCTCAACGACGGGCTTTTTGAAGTCCTGATGATAAGGACACCTAAAACCGCGTTGGAGCTTAAGAATATTTTGTCCTCCATGATCCTTAAGGAAGAGCAGAGCGAGTATGTGTACCGGTTTAAGACCTCAAAGCTGAGGATTTTGTCAGAAGAGTCGGTAGACTGGGTCTTAGACGGAGAATTCGGCGGTTCCCGCGCGGAGGTGGAGATTGAGAACCTCCAAAAAAAGATCCGGATCATGACAGTGCTCCAGTAAACCCCTTAACATTTTTCGACAAAAGTCAAAAAAGTTATTGAAAAATCGACGGTTGTGGTATATAATAAATTAGTTATATAGTAATATCAGAAACCATGGACGAAAGGGCGTTGTTTGGTGGAAAAAAATATCTTTTTAGAAAAACTGGGCAAACTTGTAGAAGTTGCGAAGGGAAAGCACAATGCGCTGGATGTGACGGAGATCAACAACTTTTTTACTGGCGACGATCTTTCCACGGAACAGATGGAGCAGATCTACTCCTATTTGGAGAAGAGAGGAATCGACGTAATCCCTGTTATTGACGACAGCATCCTGGCAGAGGAGCCTCTTCTGATGGATGATGACATAGATGACAGCTTTATGAAGGATTCCGACGAAGAAGACATTGATCTGGATGCCATTGACCTGCTGGAGGGAATCGGAACCGAGGATCCAGTCCGCATGTATCTGAAAGAGATTGGCACTGTGCCGCTTTTGACTGCCGATGAAGAACTGGAGCTGGCCAAGAGAAAGGCAGATGGCGACGAACAGGCCAAAGACCGGCTGATCGAGGCCAACTTAAGGCTGGTAGTCAGCATCGCCAAGCGCTATACCGGAAGAGGCATGAGTTTCCTGGATCTGGTTCAGGAGGGGAACTTAGGGCTGATTAAAGGTGTGGAGAAGTTCGATTACGCAAAAGGATACAAACTAAGTACATATGCGACCTGGTGGATCCGTCAGTCAGTAACCAGGGCTCTGGCCGATCAGGCCAGGACCATTCGGGTTCCGGTGCATATGGTGGAGACAATTAATAAGATGTCCAAGATGCAGCGGAAGCTGACTCTGGAGCTGGGCTATGAGCCGTCGGTAGCGGAGCTTGCCGAAGCCCTGGAGATGTCAGAAGACAAGGTCATGGAGATCATGCAGATCGCCAGAGAACCGGCCTCCCTTGAAACCCCCATAGGAGAGGAGGATGATTCCAATTTAGGCGATTTCGTGGCAGACAACAATGTTCTGACTCCTGAGGGCAATGTGGAGTCCGTCATGCTCAAGGAACACATCGACGCTCTTCTTGGTGATTTGAAGGAGAGAGAGCGGCAGGTGATCGTTCTGCGCTTCGGCCTGGAAGATGGACATCCCCGCACTCTTGAGGAGGTGGGCAAGGCCTTCAACGTGACCAGGGAGAGGATCCGTCAGATCGAGGCCAAGGCCTTAAGAAAACTGAGAAATCCCGTGAGAAGCAAGCGGATCAGGGATTTCCTGTAAAGTTGTCGGCCATGAATCAGAGAAATTATCAGAGAGAACTTGACTGTATTCTGAGGGATTTGGAGAGAGCGGGCAGAGTTCCCAAGCTCCTGCTTCACAGCTGCTGCGGGCCATGTAGCAGCTATGTGCTGGAATACCTGTCAGAATATTTTGAGATAACGCTGTTGTACTATAATCCCAATATCTATCCGCCCCAGGAATATCGGACCCGGGAAGAGGAGGAGGCCCGGCTGATTGAGCAGATGCCTTTTCCTCACAGAGTTGTCATGGTAAAAGGAACCTATGAGCCCGTGGAATTCTACAGGGAGGTTAAAGGTCTCGAGCGGGAACCAGAGGGCGGCGCGAGATGTGAGCGGTGTTATGAGCTTCGCCTGCGCCAGGCGGCACAGATGGCAAAAAAGACTGGCTGTGACTTTTTTACCACAACACTCACCATCAGTCCCCTGAAATCAGCCCAGAAGATCAATGCCATAGGAGAGCGCCTGGCCCGGGAGTACCAGGTTCCCTACCTTCCTTCTGATTTCAAAAAGCGGGATGGCTACAAACGTTCCCTGGAGCTTTCCAGGGAGTACGGTCTCTACCGTCAGAATTATTGTGGCTGTATATACTCTATTCGTACTTGACATCGCTGGTAAATTGTACTAAAATTTAGGTGAGGGTTGTATCAAAAATAAGGATAAGAAGGAGAATGATATTATGCTTTCAAAGACATTAACTGTAGTGAATCCATCAGGTCTTCATTTAAGACCAGCGGGGGTTTTATCCCAGACAGCCATGAAGTTCAAATGCGACGTTATCATTGAGTGCGGCGAGAAGAGAGTCATTGCCAAGAGCGTTCTCAACGTTATGGCGGCTGGTATCAAGTGCGGAACCGAGATCAATCTGATCTGTGACGGCGAGGACGAGGCAGATGCCATGGAGACCATCTCCAAGGCGATCGAGAGCGGTCTGGGAGAGATGTAATCTTTGATTTGAACAAATTTAGGGGTTGCTGTGGCGCGGAGAGGGTTCCGTAAGACAGCGGCCCTTTTTCATTTATGATCATCATTGGAAAGACAGGAGACCACTATGGCGGCAAGTTTACTACATACTCCGGAAGGAGTCCGGGATATCTATGACAGAGAGTGCGCCAGGAAACTGGCAATACAGGAAAAGATCAGCCATATTTTCCACCTGTACGGCTATGAGGATATTGAGACTCCAACCTTTGAGTATTTTGATATTTTTAATAAAGAGAGGGGAAGCGTAACTTCCCAGGAAATGTTTAAATTTTTTGACCGGGATAACAACACCCTGGTGCTGCGGCCTGATATGACCCCGGCCATTGCCCGCTGTGTGGGAAAATATTTCTTCGAGGAGACCGTTCCTGTAAGGCTCTGCTACCGGGAGAGAACCTTCACCAACAATTCCAGCTACCAGGGACGCCAAAAGGAGATCACGCAGACAGGCGTTGAACTGATCGGGGACGACGCCAGCACAGCTGACGCTGAGGTGATTGCCATGGTCATTGAAGCCCTGAAGGCTTCTGGCCTTAAGGAGTTTCAGGTGGAACTGGGACAGGTGGAATTTTTCAGAGGCCTGACCGAAGAGGCCGGAATGGATCAGGAGACCCGGGAAACCCTGCGGGAACTGATCGAAAATAAAAATTATTTCGGAGTGGAGGAACTGATCTCCAGACAGCGCATATCCGACTCCCTGGGCACCATGTTTCTTCGGCTTCCTGAGCTGTTTGGAACCCTGGACCAGTTAGGGCAGGTGAAAGCCATGGTGACAAATGAACGTTCCAGAAAAGCCATTGAGCGGCTGGAGAAGATACAGGCCATCCTGGAATCTTATGGGCTGGCGGATTACGTGTCCTATGACCTTGGTATGCTCAGCAAATATCAGTATTACACCGGTATCATCTTCAAGGCCTACACCTATGGCACCGGGGAATACATTGTCAACGGCGGCCGCTACGACAAACTACTTGTTCAGTTTGGCAAAGATGTCCCAGCGGTAGGGTTCGCCATTATCATCGACCAGCTGATGCTGGCCCTTGCCAGGCAGAAGGTGGAGATAGCCGCGGAACCGACGGCGGCCATGGTTCTCTATGACCCCAGGGTTCAGGAACAGGCCGTGAAAATGGCCCGGGAACTGAGAAATCAGCAAAAAAAGACTGTCCTCATAAGAAAGTCCTCTAAAATCAGCCTGACAGAATACAAAAATTTTGCCCTGAGAAAGGAATTTCAGCAGGCCCTGTGGCTGAAAGAGGACAAAAGCATTGTCAGTCTTTTGGAAGGAGGTGCCCTATGAGATATTTGACCATCGCTCTGACCAAGGGGCGTCTTGCCTACAGGACTCTTGAGCTTTTAGAACAGGTGGGAATCACCTGTGAGGAGATGAAGGACAAAAGCTCGAGAAAACTGATTTTTGTTAATGAGGAACTGGGCGCGCGTTTTTTCCTGGCCAAAGCCAACGATGTTCCCACCTATGTGGAATACGGGGCCGCTGACATCGGCATCTGCGGCAAGGACACCATTCTGGAGGAAGGGCGGAAACTCTATGAGGTCATAGACTTAGGATTCGGAAGATGCCGCATGTGTGTCTGCGGACCGGAATCTGCCAGGGAGCTTCTAAAACACCACGAGCTTATCCGGGTGGCCACAAAATATCCAGGCATAGCCAAAGACTATTTTTACAACAAAAAGCACCAGACCGTGGAGATCATCAAGCTGAACGGTTCCATTGAGCTGGCGCCGCTGGTGGGACTTTCGGAGGTCATCGTGGACATTGTGGAGACCGGATCCACCCTTCGGGAAAACGGCCTTACCGTGCTGGAGGAGATCTGCTCCCTGTCCGCCAGGGTCATTGTCAACCAGGTGAGCATGAAAAGGGAAAATGAGCGGGTAACCAGATTGATCAGAGATTTAAAAACCGTACTTCAGGAGGAGCAGCCATGAGGATCATCAAGTTAGACCATACCACCAGA
This sequence comes from uncultured Lachnospiraceae bacterium, assembly GCA_910588865.1. GTDB lineage: Bacteria > Bacillota > Clostridia > Lachnospirales > Lachnospiraceae > UBA3402. Next base: position 80,973 of record CAJUSJ010000001.1, on the reverse strand, counting down.
GACAATATCCTGTCAGACCTTTTAAAGCGGGATCCCAACAATTATGACAGCTACGGGGCCGCGGTACAGGAGATCGTGGAGGCGGTAAAGGCAAGAAAAGATGAGGCAGTTTTTGCCTACACCCAAAAATTCGACAAAGTCCGGATAGACAAACACACCATCCGGGTCACAGAGGCGGAGATCGAAGAGGCCCAAAAGGGTGTGGACCAGGAGCTTATCGCGGTCATGGAAAAAGCCATGAAGAATATCCGGAGATACCATCAGATGCAGGTTCGTCAAAGCTGGTTTGACAGTCAGCCAAACGGAACCATCCTTGGTCAGAAGATTACGGCCCTGGAGAGCGTGGGAGTCTATGTTCCCGGCGGAAAGGCCGCCTATCCGTCTTCGGTTCTCATGAATATCATCCCAGCGGAGGTGGCAGGGGTCAAGAGGATCGTTATGGTGACTCCTCCCGGAAAAGACGGAAAAGTGGACCCAGTAACTCTGACCGCCGCCCATCTCGCGGGGGCTACGGAAGTGTACAAGGTCGGCGGAGCTCAGGCCGTCGCCGCCCTGGCATTTGGCACTGAGTCCATCCCCAGGGTCAACAAGATCGTGGGGCCCGGTAATATTTTTGTGGCTCTGGCAAAAAAGGCTGTCTACGGCCATGTGAGCATTGACAGCATCGCCGGCCCCAGCGAGATCCTGGTTCTCGCGGATGACACAGCCAATCCCCGCTTTGTGGCAGCGGATCTCCTGTCCCAGGCGGAACACGACGAGCTTGCCTCCGCCATATTGGTAACCACCAGCCCGGAGCTTGCCAGACAGGTATCCCTTGAGGCAGAACGTTTTGTTCAGCAGCTGTCCAGAAAAGACATTCTGGAAAAATCTCTTGAGAATTACGGGTATATCCTGGTGGCCAATACCATGGAGGAGGCCATCGACACCGCCAACGCCATTGCCTCAGAGCATTTGGAGATCGTCACCAGAAATCCTTTCGAGGTGATGACAAAGATCCAGAACGCGGGGGCTATCTTTATTGGCGAGTACAGCTCGGAACCTTTGGGTGATTATTTCGCGGGACCCAACCATGTCCTCCCCACCAATGGGACAGCCAAGTTCTTCTCACCCCTGGGGGTAGACGATTTTATCAAAAAGTCCAGCATCATCTACTACTCCAAAGAGGCTTTAGAACCTGTCCACAAGGATATCATCGCTTTTGCCAGGGCAGAGCACCTGACCGCCCACGCCAATTCCATAGAGACGCGGTTTGAAAAGGATGGGAGGGATTGATATGAAGGAGCGGACCGCCCGGGTTGAACGAAATACCGCGGAAACCAGGATCCGGCTGAGCCTCAACTTAGACGGCAGCGGAAAAGCGGATATCCATACCGGGATCGGATTTTTTGACCACATGCTTTGCGGTTTTGCCAGACATGGACTTTTTGATCTGGAGCTTCACACAGAGGGAGACTTGGAGGTGGATACCCACCACACCGTAGAGGACACAGGCATTGTCCTTGGGAGGGCTATCCGAGAGGCGGTGGGAGATAAGAGGGGGATTGTCCGTTATGGTTCTAAGATCCTCCCCATGGATGACGCCCTGATCCTCTGTGCCTTAGATCTGTGCGGACGACCTTATCTGTCCTGGGACTTAAGGCTTGACAGGGAGAAGGTAGGGGAGTTTGAGACTGAGATGGCGAGGGAATTCTTCTATGCCTTGTCCTACAGCGGGGAGATGAACCTTCATCTGAAGCAGTTTGACGGGTTTAACAACCACCACATCATTGAGGGGGCTTTCAAGGCATTGGCCAAAGCCCTGGACCAGGCTGTCCAGTATGACGAGAGGATCACAGGCGTCCTCTCCACCAAAGGAACCTTGTAGGAGAATTTTAAGTATGACAGAATCCAATACCATTAAATACACGGAAATCGAAAAAACTCATCTGGACCGGGGTCTGTTCAAGGATTTTGACCGCCGCCAGACCGTTACTCAATGTCTGAGGAACGTTCAGGGTCAATGGATCGTAAAGGAAGCCCCGTTCCTGGACCAGTGGAGTGAAAAAGACTATGAATTCCTTGTAGATTGTCTGAAAAACACTGTGGATCAGGGCGGGGTGGTCCTTGGTGCCTTCCTGGACGGAAAGCTGAAGGGGTTTGCCTCCGTGGATGGGAAACCCTTTGGAAGCCAGGGCCAGTACCGGGATCTGACAGCCCTCCACGTATCCCAGGAACAGAGGGGGAAGGGGATAGGAAAACACCTGATTGGGCTGGCGGCTGACTGGGCCAGGGCCAGGGGGGCAAAAAAGCTTTATATCAGCGCCCATTCCGCCCTGGAAACTCAGAGATTTTATGAATCCCAGGGGTGCGTTGACGCCGCGGAGATCCATCCGGGACACTCCAGCCAGGAGCCCTTTGACCGGCAGATGGAACTGGATTTGGAAAAGAGTGTGAAACGGTTATGAAGATTACCAATTTACAGTGTCCTTCCTGCGGCGGAAAATTAGAGCCCATGAAGAATAATCCAAAGATCGTGGTCTGTGAGTACTGCAAAAGCCAGTTCCTGGTAGAGGAAGACCAGACCATCAATTATCATATCCACCAGTATCCGGCGGCGTCCCCAATGCCCGGAGGCGCTGGCCAAAATAACGGACCAGCAAGGAGTCCGGCCGCCATAGGAGTCTTTACGGCGTTGGTTGTTCTGACATCCGTCACCGGTATCCTTCTGCGGTCCTACAGTTTTTCCTCTGGGAATCCCAGACGTGAGACCCCCCCTGTCTTCGCGGAAGCGGAAGGAGGGGAGAACAGAGTCCCGGAAAAAGATACGGAAAACTCCATGAGCCCTCTCTGCCGGTCCGCCGTTAAGGCCATATTCGGCAGATCGGCAGATCTGGTCACCCAGGAGGACTTGGACAGGATCAAATACATAAACATCTCCCCGGGTTCCCAGTCAGCCACCATTGAGTACAGCTTTAAAGATCCCTACTCTGACCCTGATTTTCAAGCCGCGGCTGTGACTCTGGAACCTGAGTCCTGGAGTTGGTCTGACCTTTCTCTCTTCACAGGTCTCACAAAACTGGATGCCACCAACTGCCGGGATGGGGTTTCTTTAAAAGAACTGACCCAGTTAAAAGGACTGGCCTGCGCTGGCCTTGAGATCGCTCAGATCGCTGACATGATAGGGGAGCCAAAACAGCTTATGGAACTCAGCCTTGACGGTACCCAAAGCTTAGAGGGCATAAGCGTCTTTGAAAATCTGGAGACCCTGACCGTGGAAGATATCATTTCGCCGGATTTAAAACAACTGGTGCCTCTTAAAAATTTGAGTTCCCTGTCTGTCACAGAAGACGAGCGGCGGGAGCCCTTCAACACCGGGGAGCCCGCTCCCCTGACAGACTATTCGGCACTGTCTGTCCTCACAGGACTTAAGGAACTGGAGGTGGAATCCCCCTCGGTCAGAGACCTGGGTTTTTTAAGATCCCTGACCAGCTTAACTCACCTTTCCCTGTCCGGCACAGAGATCATCAGCCTGGAGCCTGTGACCGGTCTGGCAGGGCTGATTTCCCTGAAACTGGAGGACAACGCTTCGGTCCAGGACTACAGCCCCATCCGTCATCTGACAGGGCTGACTTCCCTGACCATAGACAAAAGCACCACCCAGGATGACCCTGACTTATCCGCCCTCACGGGCCTGGAGAACCTGGACATGAGCGGCTTTATCTCCATCTCGTTTTTAAGAAACATGGGAAATCTCCGGAAGCTGTCCATCCACGGCTGCAACCTTGATGAGATCGCCGCCATTTCCAGTCTGACGAACCTGGAAAGCCTGACCTGCTACTCCTCGTGGACTTACCTGGTCCCTCTAAGGGATGCAGGATTTATTGACAGCATGACCAACTTAAGATTTCTCGATTTCTGCGGCATCAGCCAGGGAAACGGCTGGGGCGGCTACCAGCGGAACACGGAAATCCTGGGAGACATCTCCAATGTATTGAACCATCCCGGCCTGGAAGAGCTGTATCTGAACAACTGTATGTTCCAACTGGATTTTGAAAAGCTTCAGGAAAATCCCTCTCTCCAGAAACTGGAGCTGCGGGAAGTAAAATTAAAAGAAAATTTCCATGTCCAGTCCTCAGGAGGCATAACGGATCTGTGGTATGACGACGTGACCTTAGATGAACACACAGATTTTCTTGCCAATTATCCCAACTTAAGGGAGCTGTACTTAGACGGAAACCAACTGACCAACATCCAGTTTGCCGCCTCCTTAAAGAACCTGACCCATCTTGGGATCAACAACAACTATGTGACCGAACTCTCCCCCCTCAACCAGGCGGAAAGCCTGAAATATCTGGACATCCGCCAGAACCCTATCAGCACCACCATAGAGACGGGGGAAGATGTGCGGATACTGAGATAGATACCACTAGGCGGGGTCGCTGTGCCCTCCGGGGAGCGGGCCAAAAAACCGCGGACCTACCTGAACCGTTATCATTTTAACAACACCAGAGAACGCGAAGGAGGTAAAATATGAACGAAGAAACCAGCGCGATTCTGGGGATGATCCTGGACAAGCTGAAAAGCATGGACAACAGCATCCAGGAACTGAAAATGGATGTGGCGGAATTGAAGCTGATATAGCTGAAGTCAAGGCGCGCGCCTTCAACACTCTGCTGGAAAATGAGGTCAAGCGGATGATCAATATGGCAGGGAAGGGGCACAGCGACCTGTACCGGAAGCTGGAGCATACACAAGGGCAGGAAACCGACAAGGAGCGGTTGGCCCTCCAGACCGAATACTTGAGCATGGAGACGGGCCGGGTAAAAGCTGTGGTGGGGATTGCCGACTAAAGAACATTTCCAGTTGATTTCCACATTTTTTTTGTATATAATAAGATCGGAAAGAGGAGGTGGGAGTCCATCTCCTTTTTCATTAACTTGAGATGGAGGAACAAGATCAATGAAATCACTGGTCATTGCGGAAAAACCTTCTGTGGCCCGGGACATTGCCCGTGTTTTAAAATGCGGCAGGCAGGGCAGCGGGATCATTGAGGGGGACCGCTATATCGTCACCTGGGGCCTTGGTCATCTGGTGACTCTCGCGGATCCAGAAGACTATGATAAAAAATATAAAGAGTGGAAGATGGAAGACCTGCCCATGATGCCGGATCAGTTCCGCTTAGAGGTGATCAAACAGACGGCAAAGCAGTATCAGGCGGTGAAGGCTCAGATCCACAGAAAGGACGTGGATAAGATCATCATTGCCACGGATGCCGGGAGAGAAGGGGAACTGGTGGCAAGGCTGATCTTAAAGAAAGCCGGAAATACCAAGCCCATCCTCCGCCTGTGGATCTCATCGGTAACTGACAAGGCCATCCGGGAAGGGTTTTCCAGGCTGAAAGACGGCAAAGAATACGAGCCCCTTTACCACGCGGCCATGTGCCGGGCAGAAGCGGACTGGCTTGTGGGCATCAATGCCACCAGAGCCCTGACCTGCAAGTACAATGCCCAGCTTTCCTGCGGCCGGGTCCAGACCCCTACCCTGGCTATGATTGCCAGGCGGGAGGAGCAGATCCGCCATTTTGTGCCAAAGCCATATTATGGGATCCAGGCAAAGGGTCAGGGACTTACCTTTACCTGGCAGGATTCAAAGTCACGGTCCCTAAGCACCTTTGACAAGCAGCGGGCTGAAGCCATCCTGAAAGAGCTCGCGGGAAAGACGGCCCAGGTCGTCCAGATCAAAAAGTCTCCCAAGAAAACACCTGCCCCGCTTTTATACGATTTAACCGAGCTGCAGAGAGAGGCCAGCAGGCGGTTCGACTATTCAGCTAAAGAGACTTTAAACATCATGCAGCGGCTCTATGAAAACCACAAGGTGCTGACTTACCCCCGGACCGATTCCCGCTATCTGTCGTCAGATATCATCCCCACCCTGAAGGAACGGCTGAAGGCCTGCTCCATCGGCCCATACCGTTCCCTGGCAGGACGTCTCATCAGTCAGCCCCTGCCCCAGAAGCCTTTCTTTGTGGACGATAAAAAAGTCAGCGATCACCATGCCATTATCCCCACAGAACAGTTTGTCCAGTTAGACCACATGACCATTGATGAGCGGAGGATCTATGATCTGGTGGCCCGCCGCTTTTTCGCGGTAATGTATCCGCCCTATGAATACCAGCAGACCAGCATTACCATCCAGGCGGGAGGGGAAACCTTTCTGGCCCGCGGAAACGTGGTAACCGACATGGGGTGGAAAATTGTCTACGAAAATGACCTATCCTCCCTGGAAGAAGAGGACGATGGCTTTGACGCGGATGAGCCTTTCAAGCAGACTGTGAAAAGCCAGCAGCTTCCTTCTCTGAATCAGGGAGACGCGCTGAAAGGCCTGAACTTTGTCATGACAGAGGGAAAAACGAAACCACCTGCTCATTTTACAGAGTCAACCCTTTTGTCAGCCATGGAAAACCCGGTAGCTTACATGGAATCCCACAACAAGGCCATGGCAAAGACACTGGGAGAGACCGGTGGTCTGGGAACCGTGGCCACCAGGGCCGACATCATCGAAAAGCTGTTTTCCAGCTTCCTTTTGGAGAAAAAGGGAAAAGAGATCTTCCTGACCTCCAAAGCCAGGCAGCTTTTAGAGCTGGTACCTGAGGATTTAAAGAAACCGGAACTGACGGCTGACTGGGAGATGAAGCTGTCCAGGATCGCCTCAAAAAACTTGACAAGAGACGCGTTTATGAAAGAAATCCGGGGCTATTCCACTGAACTGATTCAGGAGATCAAGGCCGGGGAAGGCAGTTTCCGCCACGACAATCTGACCAACCACAAATGTCCTCAGTGCGGAAAACGCCTGCTCCTTGTAAAGGGCAAAAACAGCGAGATGCTGGTATGCCAGGACCGGGAGTGCGGGTACCGCGAGACTTTGGCCAGAACCTCCAACGCCCGCTGCCCCAACTGCCACAAAAAGATGGAACTGCGGGGCAAGAAAGACAGCCAGATCTTTGTGTGCCGGTGCGGCTACAAGGAGAAGCTGAAAGCATTCCAGGAACGCCGGAAGAAAGAAGGAGCCGGAGTGTCCAAGCGGGATGTGGCAAAATATTTAAACCAGCAGAAGAAAGAAGCCGCCGAACCCATCAACAATGCTTTTGCCGAAGCCCTGGCAGGATTCAAATTCGATGAATAGGCGGATATATTTTCACAGGAATTTCGGAAGGAGAGGACTTTCATGGAGAGACGTGACAAGATCAATTACTATCTGGACCTGGCAGATGTGGTGTCTAAAAGAGGGACTTGTCTGCGCAGGCTTTACGGGGCGGTGATCGTAAAAAATGATGAGGTGATCTCCACCGGCTACGTGGGCGCGCCCAGAGGCAGAAAGAATTGTTCTGACCTGGGTGTCTGCATCCGCCAAAAGATGAACATCCCCAGAGGGGAACGGTACGAGCTGTGCCGCAGCGTCCACGCTGAGGCCAACGCCATTATCAGCGCTGAGAGAGAACGGATGATCGGCGGCGCTCTGTTCCTCTCAGGGCGGGAAGTCTCCACAGGAGAATACATCGCCAACTCCTGCAGCTGCTCCATGTGCAAGAGGATGATCATCAATGCCGGGATCAAGACCGTCTATGTGAGAGACGATGAAAAAAACTACCGGATAATCCCGGTCCAGAGCTGGATTGATGAAGACGAGTCTCTGGAAGGAGAGTTCGGCTATTAATAATTTTAGAGGAAAATCAGGCCATCAATTGACAAATATGGGAAATGGGGTAAAATAGACCATGGCAATTCTCAAAACAACACAAGGAGGCAATAAGGATGGAAGAAAAAACAAATGTCACGCGTCTTCTTGACCAAAAAAAGATTCCCTACCAAAGCCACACCTACGGGGGAACCTCCGCCATCTCCGGAACAGAGGTCGCGGCCATCCTTGGCCAGAACCCGGAACAGGTTTTTAAGACCCTGGTGACCGTGGCAAAAAGCGGGCAGCACTATGTGTTTGTCATCCCTGTGGCAAAGGAGCTGGATTTAAAAAAGGCGGCAAAGGCTGTGGGGGAGAAGTCCGTGGAGATGCTTAAGGCAAAAGAGCTTCTTCCTCTCACTGGATATGTCCACGGCGGCTGTTCCCCTATCGGCATGAAAAAATTTTTTAAGACAACCATCCACCAAAGCGTTTTAAACTGCCAGACATTCTGTTTCAGCGCTGGAAAAATCGGATATCAGGTGGAGATGGAACCTTCCTGGTTAAGCAAAATCATCCCTTATCAGACTGCCGATGTGACGGTAGACTGACGGAGGTACATAAATGCTATGAAATATTATATGGCTCCCATGGAGGGAATCACCGGCTGTGTGTTCCGCGGTATACACCACAGCTGTTTCCCTGCCATGGATAAATACTTCACCCCTTTTTTGTCTCCCACGGAAAACGGGAAACTGACCCCCAGGGAATGCCGGGAAATAGACCCGGAACGCAATAAGGGAATGTACGTGGTTCCCCAGATCCTGACAAACAATGCCGCCTACTTTATCCAGACAGCCAAAACCCTTAAGTCCATGGGCTATAAGGAGGTCAACTTAAATCTGGGCTGTCCTTCCGGCACGGTTGTCTCCAAAGGACGGGGTTCTGGTTTCCTGGCTTTTCCTGAGCGGCTTGACGCTTTTCTCTATGAGATCTTCTCCGGGCTGGATATAAAGATCTCCATAAAGACCCGGCTTGGAAAAGAAAAGCCAGAAGAATTCCAGCGGCTTATGGATATCTACAACCGATATGACCTGGAAGAGCTGATCATCCACCCCCGGGTACAGAAGGATCAGTATAAAAACACGCCCCGTATGGAGATGTTCGCGTGGGCCTTTTCCCGGGGCCAAAGCCCGGTATGCTACAATGGAGACATTTTCAGGGCAGAGGATGAAACAAAGCTGGAGGAACAATTTCCCTCCCTTCCCGCCGTGATGCTTGGACGGGGGCTGGTGGCCTGTCCCGGACTGCTGGGGGAGTTCGCCGGGCACCGATCAGATACACGGCTTTTAAGAGAATTTCATGATAAGCTCTATGAAGCCTATTGTCAGGAGTTTCTCAAGACATCCGGCCAAAAGGTGGTGCTGTTTAAGATGAAAGAGATCTGGTGCTATCTCTATACATCCTTCAGGGGCGGAGAGCAGTACGGAAAGAAGATTAAAAAAGCGCGGACCTTAAGTGACTATAACACAGCGGTGTCAGCCATATTCCAAAACTGTGATCTGATCCCCGGTGGCGGGTATGGGGGAACTCCATAAGCTTTCCCACAAAATCGAAAGGAGAATCATCCTATGCAGTTATATCCCGCGATTGACATGAAAGACGGCAGATGCGTCCGTCTGACCCAGGGACTGTTTGACAATCTAAAAGTATACTCAGAGGATCCCGTTGACATAGCGAAAATGTGGGTATCCCAGGGAGCCACGTTCCTCCATCTGGTAGATTTGGACGGAGCTTTGGCAGGCCAGTCTGTAAACCGTTCCGTTATCCGCGGTATCGTGGAATCGGTTTCCGTCCCCGTACAGGTGGGCGGAGGGATCCGAAGCCATGAGGCGGTAAAGTCCATGCTGGAGCTGGGGGTCCGAAGGGTCATCATCGGAACCAGGGCGGCAAAAGAGCCTGAGTTCATCCGGGAGCTGACCGCGCGGTTTGACCCGGAACAGATCGTGGCCGGAATCGACGCGAAAGACGGCCTGGTGGCGGTGGAAGGCTGGGAGAAGGTCAGTTCCATCACAGCCCTTGAGCTGTGTCTGAGGATGAAAGAGTATGGAGTCCGCCATGTGGTATACACGGATATTTCCCGGGACGGCATGCTCTCCGGCCCTAATGTGGAGGCCACCGAAAAGCTGACGAAAGACACAGGGCTTGATATTATCGCATCCGGAGGAGTATCCTGTATGGATGACCTGCGAAAGCTTCGCGACAGGGGGATTAGAGGGGCGATTATCGGAAAAGCTCTTTATGAGAAAAAGCTGGATCTTAAGGAAGCGGTTGGAAGATTCCAGTGACCCTGTTTTCGCGCGCTCAGCGCGGGGGCGCTGGGCTTATATAGTACACGAGAGGGAGGATACCTATGACCTGTAAAAAATTAATTCCGGGGATTGGCTGCCAGAACGGACAGGCAGTAAGTTTGAATCAGAGGCAGAACTGTCTGGAAGATGATCTTCTGGCCTTAAGCCGCCATTACAGCGACAACGGGGCTGATGAACTGCTGATTCGCGACCTCTCTCAGACAGACGAGGACCATGAACGCACGGTCCTGATGATCAAGGAGATCTCCAGAACCGTGGATATTCCCATTATCGCGGGAGGGCGGGTAAAACGTCTGGAAGATATCAAAAAATATCTCTATGCCGGGGCAAAGGCCGTTTTACTCAATGTGGCTGATGAGGACAATGTGGATCTCATCAAAGAGGGGGCCCACCGCTTTGGCGGCGAAAAGATTTACGCTTATATACCAGAGTTTTCTTTCCTGGAGCGGGCGGAAGAGTTCAGACAATTGGGAGCCTCTCTGCTGGTTCTGGACTGCTTTGGAGAAGAAGACGGACTGCTTCCCGAATATACCCTGTCCGATCTTTTGGGACACCACATGCCCATGCTGGCTTTCTGCGGCCAGGACACCCCTCAGTCAATCGCCTCTTTTCTGAGGGCTCCCCAGATCGAAGGGGTCATCCTCACCGCTTCGGGACAGTATGAGGGCAATTATATGAACATGAAGCAGGAGCTGAAACAGAGAGGCATCGGGGTAGATACTTTTGAGAGCGAGATTCGGTGGGATGAGTTTAAGCTGAATTCCGACGGCCTGATCCCGGCTATTGTTCAGGATTACAAAACTTCCCAGGTGCTGATGCTGGCTTACATGAACCGGGAGGCTTTTGAGAACACTTTAAAAACAGGAAAGATGACTTACTATAGCCGAAGCCGCCAGGAGCTGTGGCTCAAAGGAGAGACTTCCGGCCATTACCAGTATGTCAAATCCCTTCACTTAGACTGTGACAATGATACCATCCTGGCAAAGGTAAAGCAGGTGGGAGCCGCCTGCCACACAGGAGCCAGATCCTGTTTTTATCAAACCCTGGCCCAGAAAGAGTACAAGGACACCAACCCTCTAAAAGTCTTTGAGGACGTATTTTCCGTGATCCTTGACAGGAAAGAGCATCCAAAAGAGGGCTCCTACACCAACTACCTTTTCGACAAGGGGCTTGACAAGATCTTAAAAAAGCTTGGGGAAGAGGCCACTGAGATCGTCATAGCGGCTAAAAATCCTGACCCGGAAGAAATCAAATACGAGATCTCCGATTTTCTGTATCACATGATGGTACTCATGGCGGACAAAGGAATCGGATGGGAAGAGATCATGGAAGAGCTTGCCAACCGCTGATAAAGCATGAATTTAAGGAGGAACCAGCGATGAATACAACCGTATTAGAACGTTTTCTTAAATATATCAAGGTGGACACCATGTCCCAGCCAGAGCAGGAGTCCATCCCCAGCACGGAAAAGCAGAAAGACCTGGCCAATATTCTGGCACAGGAATTAAGGGATATGGGCGCGAAGGATGTGAAGATCGACAGCCACGCCTATGTCTACGGCACCATCCCGGCCACCACGGACAAAAAGGTTCCCGTGCTGGGCTTTATCGCCCACATGGATACCGCTCCCGCCTACTCCGGAAAAGGGGTAAACCCTCAGTTCTTCAACAATTATGACGGAAAGACCGTTGTCATGAACAAAGATACCGGCCTTTCCATGGGGCCGGAGCAGTACCCGGATCTTCTGAACTATGTGGGCCAGGATCTGATCACCACCGACGGAACCACCCTTCTGGGCGCGGATGACAAGGCCGGCATCGCCGAGATCATGGCCCTGACCCAGTACCTCTTAGAGCATCCCCAGATCCCCCATGGGACCATCAAGGTGGGGTTTACCCCTGACGAGGAAGTGGGGCGGGGACCGGAACTGTTTGACCTCCCTGGCTTTGGAGCGGATGTGGCCTATACCGTGGACGGCGGGGCGGTAGGAGAGCTGGAGTACGAGAACTTTAACGCCGCCTCAGGAAAGGTCATTGTCCACGGCTTAAGCATCCATCCCGGCTCCTCAAAAGGCAGGATGAAAAACGCGATCCTTATGGCCATGGAGTTCCAGAGCATGCTCCCTGTATTTGACAATCCCATGTACACGGAAGGGTACGAGGGGTTCTTCCACCTGGACACCATATCCGGATGTGTGGAAAAGGTTGTCATGGATTATATCATCCGGGATCACGATATGGACAAATTCCTGGAGAAAAAAGCCTACATGAGGCGGGTGGCCGGCTACATGAACCAGAAGTACGGTGACGGGACCATTGAGCTGATCATCAAAGACAGCTACCTCAACATGAAGGAGAAGATCAAGGATCACATGTACCTGATCGACCTGGCGAAATCAGCCATGGAGGAGTTGGGGATCCAACCCATCATAACCCCCATCCGGGGAGGCACAGACGGAGCCACCCTGTCCCACAAAGGCCTTCCCTGTCCAAACCTCTGCACCGGCGGACACAATTTCCACGGCAAATTTGAGTACATCACGGTCCAGGCAATGGAGAAGACCACCGAGCTTTTGTTCACCATTGTGAAAAAATTTGAACAGCAGGCTCAGTAGAAAGGAAGCGGCGACCCGTGTCCATAAAAAAGCAGGCGTGAAATCTGCCAACCTGATTTCACACCTGTTTTTTTGTTTCCAACACCTATTTTTTGAATACCACTTTTCCGGAGAGCACGGTCATGGAGCAATCCAAAAGCCCTTCGATATCTTCCAGTGGATTCCTCTCAAACACCGCGAAATTCGCCTTCTTTCCCGGCGTGACGGAACCGTGGGTGTCCTTTACTCTCAAAAGTTCCGCGGCGTCAATAGTCCCGCACCGTATGGCCTCCATGGGAGTCATACCGTTCTGAACCATAAGGACGGACTCAAAAGCTGTCATGTCATACTTGTTAAATGGTGTTCCCGCGTCCGTTCCCAAAGCGATCTTTACCCCTGCCTTGTGAGCCCTGCGGAAGGTATCCATGTGGGCCTCAATGGTGTTTTCTACCTTGCGGACCATGTAATCGGGAATTCCCGCGTCGGTGCCGTACTTCTTAATCCAATAGGGGGCTGCCAGGGTGGGGACATAGAAGACATCGTGTTCTTTCATAAAATCAAAGCACCAGTCATCCATAAAAAATCCATGCTCAATAGAATCCACCCCTGCCCGCAGGGCATTTTTGATCCCTTCCATACCCTGAGCGTGGGTGAAGGTCCTGGCTCCTGCCTTGTGGGCCTCCTCAATAGCCGCCCGAAGCTCATCCTCTGTCAGCTGAGGAGAGCCTGGCTCCACGCCCTTTGTCATAACCCCGCCGGTAGCCATAACCTTGATCCAGTTGGCTCCTGCCTTCAGCTGCTCCCGGGCCGCCTTCCGGCAGTCATCGGGACCGTCCGCTTCCCTGCCTTCCGAGTGGCCGTGTCCTCCGGTCATGCAGATACAGCGGCAGGCGGTCTGCATCTCAGGGGCCAGGATAGTTCCGGCCATCTGGGCACCGCGGAGATCCACATCAATGTAAGAGGGAGCGCCCGCGTCCCGGATATAGGTGACTCCTGAATTCAGAAGGGTCTTTAAGTTTCCTATGGCCCGGATGGTCTGAGCCGCCTGGCTGATGTGCTCCCTGACACCGGTTCCCGCGTCAGAACACATATGTACATGGCAGTTAAAAAGTCCTGGCGTCAATGTCTTTCCCGACAGGTCAATGACCAAAGCGCCCTCTGGAACCTCATTGCCAGTTCCAACTCCTTTGATGATCCCATCCTCCACCAATATGGTACCATCCGGGATCAGGGTACCATTGATCACATCCACAATATTTCCATGAATAAACGCGGTTATCATGTTGTCAACTTCCTTTCTCTCTTTTTTTAGTGTGATGTTATACATTATAACACAGATCACTCTCTATGGGAAAACAGTTTTAAAATTTGTCGCTTACCGGGCGACCATTTTCGTACCGCTTACAGGTAAACTTTAACCATAAAACCTAACCGCAAATGGTTAGTTATAAGGAGATGTCAATATAGTTATTGCATTTTATTTAATAAATTGTTATAATATCAAAAGTATGGACTTTTTTTGAATATGGTGTAAAATATTCATTGAAGGGAGGAGAAATGGTATGGATATGATCGAAATCGACAGTGTAAACGGTAAAAAAATCCGTATTTCAAAAGATGTTAACTATATTGCCCAGCCGGGGTTCGGCACTGTCCGGGCCGGGGAGTATGACGGAAATCCATGCCTGGTCAAGTGGTTTTCCAGGGAAGAGCTGGAGAGGATGGGATGTGGGAGGCAGCTGCGTGAGAACCTGACCGCCCATCTTAAACAGGACCCGCCGGGAAGATCCTTCCTCTGGCCCGTTGATGTCTCAAAGATGGAGGGCGGCTCCCTGTGTTATGTGATGAACAACAGCGATCTGCTGACTTACCGGGCATCTGAGAAAGAAAAGGAGACCCTTCTCGCCTACCGGTCCCTGGCGGATTTTATGGAGCAGCGGTGCAGGTTTGGAAACTGGATCTCCATGGTCAACACCGCCCTGTGCCTGATCACCGCTTTTTCGCAGCTGCGGAAAAAACGATACAATTTTCTTCATATGACGGAGGATGATATTTACATACAGGCCAAGACAGGCCGCATCCTCATAGCCAACATGGAATTTGCCAGGAAGGGCGGGGGGAGAAAAGCGGATTCTGATTCCAATGGTCAGAAGACCGCGGAATGGCGTCCAACAGCCACTAGCCGCATGCTCCCTCCTTCCTATGTTATGAATACAAAAGCACCTGACAGGCAGGCGGCGGACTATATGCTGGCCACACTTTTGTTTGAGATCCTGTATCTCAACCACCCCCTGGAAGGATATGGGGCCGCCTCACGCCCGGTGATGGACGAGAGAGCCATGAGAGAGATCTATGGCAGCCAGCCCTGTTTTTCCTATGATAATGACAATCAATCCAACCGGCCGGTTCCGGGATTACATAACAATCTGATCAATTTCTGGAAACTGTATCCGGATTATGTGGGGAACTCTTTTTCGGACGCGTTCTGTCAGCAGGTGTTAAGCGGCAAGAGGGCGCCCATTCCCCTTGAGCGGTGGTACCATATATTTGCCAGGATGAGAAGCCTTATTGTCTCATGTCCCTCCTGCGGCACAGAGAATATCTGGCAGTCAGGTGACCAGCAGTGCAGAAAAAAGGGCTGCGACACGGTGCTGAAGCCGCCCATGTATTATGATATAGACGAAGAGTGCTACCCCCTGTTTATGGGAAGCACCATCTATCGCTGTCAGCTGGATCCCAGTTCCGGCCTGGGACGGGAGGACTTTTACTCGGAAGAGGCCGGAAGATTCGTCCGCACCAGAAATAAACCGTCTCTTCAGAATACCTCAGACCAGGAGTGGACCGTTGTGGATCCTGACGGAACCGAACGTCCTCTGGGATTTCAGGAGACCGTGAATCTGACAGATGGACTGAGGGTGGTCGCTGAGGGCAAGACTATTACCATCCGTTCAAAATATATATAATTTGAGGTGAGCCAATGGATAAGTACCAGGAGTTATCTATATTTGTCTGCGGTTCTGACCACGCGGATAAGCAGGCTCTCTGCGAAGACTATTCGGCCTTCCGGAAAGACGACCATTTTTCAGTCATAGCAGTGTCTGCCGGCGGAAACGAAAGCCAGTATTTCCGCAGCTATCTGGGTGCCCGCTTCGCGGTGGAGGCGGCCCTGGATTCCCTCACCGCTTTCGCTTCCTCTGTGTCAAAAGAGATGCTGTTCGCGGATAAGAGGACCCAGACCCGGCTTTTGCGCCAGCTGGAAGGAAGCATTGTCATAAACTGGAATGAAAAGGTAAACCGTCATCTGGAGAATTACCCTTTCCAGCAGGAAGAGTTAGACTCTGTAGAGAGCGACAAACACCGCCAGGGTTACCAGGAAGGAGTGGCCCCTGAATACGCGTACCGGGCTAATATTGCCGGAGCTGTTGTCACCGACGAGTATTGTCTGGTGATCCGGGACGGCAACGGCGAGTGCGCGCTCATAGAAAAAGACGGGCAGCTTACCGACCCGCTGCCTGTGACCCGCAAAGAAGACGGCTTCGCTCTGTGCAGGCCAAACGCTGTCCGGGAATTTTCCCATTGCTGTTCTGACAGCGTCCCCGCCTCCATATTCCTTGTGACAGACGGCGCGCGCCGCTGCTTCGCGAAGCAGGAGGATTACCACGCCTACTTGCGGGAACTGACCCAGATGCTTCTGAGGAATCCACAAGACGCGAAAGAATATCTGAAAGTTGACCTGCCCATGCTGAGCCGGAAGGGAAGCCACAGCGATATGTGTCTGGCCGCTGTCTGGTCTTCCGGGAAACTTGAGGAAGGTCCTGCTGTTTTGTGGAAAACAGATGTTGAGTGGGAACAGGATGCGGAATGGAAGCGGGCCGTATGGAGCAAAAGTGAAGCAGATCGTAAACGTAAAGAAGAGGAAGCGGAACGTAAACGGGAGGAAGAAGAGAAACGTAAACGCGAGAAAGCTCTGGAGGAAACTCAAAGACTCATTAAAGAAGCGAGGCAGGCGGCCGCGGCCGCGGCCGCCAAAGCTTTGGCGGCAGCTCAGCAGACCACGGACGAGATAACGAATTTATTTCCACCAACCGATCAGGAAGCCAAACGCGCAATCGAACAAGCCGCGGAAGAAGCCATGGCCGCGGCCGCGGCCGCAGGTAGAGAAGATCTGGCTGCCCGCTCCGCCGCTGACCTAGGCGTAGTGGAAGCTGCCCGGAAAGCCGCGGAGAAGGCGTGTAAAACAGCTCAGGAAGCCCTTGATAAGGCTCAGAGAATTGTCAAGGAAGCCGCGGAGAAAGAGACCCAGAGAATAGAGGCGGAAGAAGCCGAGAAAGCGCGGAAACAAAAGAAGGCCGCTCTGTTCAAAAAAGTGGCGGCCGGAGCCGCCGCGATCGCTGTCGCCGCGTTTCTCTTTGGAGGCAAAAGGGATTCCGATCAACCGGACACCATCAACCCGACAACCACAGAAGCCGAAAGCTCTCTTGAAGATAAAGTGGAAACAGAGAACCAGCGTGAGACCCTTGATAAAGAAAAAGAGTCCAGGAAAAGATCGGAGTTAGAAGAATCCATCCGGGAGTCCATCCGGCAGGAATCGGTTCTGGCCGCGTCTATCAAGGAATCTCTTGAGGAAGAGTCCAGGCAGGCCTCCCTCGCGGAAGAATCCAGCAAAGATTCAGCTATTACCAACTCCGAGATACTTGATATTATAGATGAGATCAGAAGCGCTAATGAAACGGAGACCGAACCTCCTGAAACCACGGCTCCGCCCAGAACAACAGCGGCTCCCCGTCAGACCACCGCGCCTCCGCAGACGGCACCGCCGCAGACCACCGCGCCTCCGCAGACGGCACCGCCCGAGACCGCGCCTCCTGAGACCGCTCCGCCGGAAACCAATCCGCCGCAGCCCGAGACGCCTCCCGCTCCGCCGCCAACACAGCCTGAGACCAGCGCTCCCGCGGGCCAGGAAGAGCGAAGTATTTATGGGGATTTGCTACCGTAGAAAACAAATGAAAGAAAGGAAGATAAATGATATGAAAAAGAAATTGGCATTAGGTGTAGTTTTGGCATCCATGATGGCGATTCCCACCATGACCAGCATGGCAGGGGAGTGGATCAATGTAGAGGGAGCTTACTGGTACAAGAACGATGACGGCTCCGCTTACACAGGCTGGCTTCAGGATGGAAGAAAGTGGTATTTCCTGGATCGGGGAACCTGTTATATGAGAACCGGCTGGGTTTCCGACAGCGGCAAATGGTATTACTGCTATGATGACGGCAGCATGTGCCCCGGCGGCTGGCTTACCCTTGGTGAAGATCTGTATTACATCAATGACGATGGCTCCATGGCTTCTGGTTTCATCCAGGTAGAGCAATACCGGTATGAGACAGACAGCAACGGCGCTATTATCCGCAATAAGACACAAAATGGTTACCGCTATGATGATCAGGGCCGCATGATGTACCGGGATGAGAATAAAAACTGGACTTACCTGCCGCCTCTTGACCAGCTTGCCGATGAGAAAGCGAGAACCTTGAAAGAACGTTACCTGGAACATGAATACGCCAGCCAGTCGGCTTTTGAGGCCATTGTAAGAGAGACCTTTGGCCGCGTCTGGTCCGAATACGAGATCAATCTTTTTATCAAGGACCTGGAAGATGAATTTTTCGATCTTTACGACTGCAAATACAATTCCTATTAATTAGGATCTGCTGAAGGGAGAACAGGGAATGGGAATCTACATTATTTTCGGCGGCTGCATCGTCCTGGCAGTCGTATGGATGCTGATGTCGCTGCCAGTGAGACGGACAGCGGAACCAGGCGTTGTGCTGGCTTTTGATATTGCTGCCACCGTGCTGGTGATCGCGCTGTTCGGGGCAGGCACTTACGCCTATGTGGGCCAGCAGAACCGGATGGCACAGGAAGCGGATGGCCAGGAACAGCCGCTGGAGACTGGCGCTGATGGCAAGACCGTCGTTCCGGCAAACGGCGATATCCAGGGCACTGGAACCGGAAACAGCACTGAGACAGGCGGCACTGGGGTTGTCGAGACATCACCTGCCATGCCAGACAGCACTGGGCCCACAGGCGGGGTGCCGGCAAATGACTCACAGGGACAGACCGCCCCGACACAGGTTACCACCGCGCCGGATATGACAGCTCCAACCAATCAGAGTTCCCAGTCTCCGGCCTCTGATGGACAAAACCCCACATTACCATCACAGCCATCCGGATCAAGCCAGACAACAACCGCGGCTCCGGCGGAGACGCCGGCAGGACAAGGGGTTTCCTCTCAGACAGCGCCGCCCTCATCCGATGGGGCGGTGACAACGGAACCCTCTGCCACAACAGCTCCGTCCGCCCCGCAGGCATCGAATCCATAGTCCTAAGGAGGCCTTAACCTCCCAGATCACAGCTTACGGTCAGCTGTCAGCGATCCGAAGATAAGGCGGAAAGCCCAAAATAACCATTTTCAGGAGAAGCAAAATGAAGCGTATAAAAAGAAAGCTCTACGGTTTGATCCTTGCGGCGGCCATGCTGCTGTCCGTATTCGGAACCATTTCCAGCGGCGCTGCCCAGGCGGCGTCCGCGAACCGTTACAATGTGGTTTTTGTCATTGATGCCAGCGGTTCCATGAAAAGTACCGACGGCTCCCAGTGGCGTCATGAGGCCATTGACCTGTTCATGGGACTTGCCACTGAGACAGGCAATTACATGGGCGCTGTGGTATTTAACGACGGTATTGTCGCCAAGATGGATCTGCAGGAGATCAATGGTCAGGATATGAAGACAGCCCTCTCTCAGGAGCTGAGGAATTCCGCTGTCACCGGTGACACTGACATCGGAAGCGCCATCCAGGTCGCGGTGGACATGTTGGACAGCAGCCGGAATCCCAACATCCCATCTGTTATTATCCTGCTCTCAGACGGAAACACCGATTTTCCGTCTGACTCCACAGGAGCCCTGCTTCAGCAGTCCAACGCCAATAAGCAGGATGCCATCAACCGGGCCAGACAAAACGGCTATCCTATTTTCTCCGTGTGCCTCAACGCCAACCACACCGCGAACACAGAAGAGCTCGCGGATATCTCCAATGCCACGGCAGGACAGTTTGTGGAGGTCAATGAGGCTGAGGATCTAAAGGAAGTGTTTGCCCGCTTTTACAATATCATCTACTCAACGGAAACCATCAACATCGCGGACCAGCCGATTCCGGACAGCGGGATCTTAGACATCCCCTTCAGCGTCCCGTCGGCAGGAGTGGAAGAGCTGAACATCATCATCAGCACCTTAAACCCGAACACCCAGTATTCCGTATTCCAGCCCACAGGCATGGCCTACACCAGCGACGAGCTCGCAGCCATGACCATCAAGGTGGATACCTTCTCTGTGGTCAAGGTCCTCAATCCCGCCGGAGGCACATGGAAGATTCAGGCCAGAGGGATCCCAGGGGATGCGGTAAAGATCGACATGGTGTACAACTCCAACTTTTCCGTGCAGGCTACGGTTGATCCACAAGGACCGGACTTTGGACTCAGCGAAAATGTGGTATTTACGGCAAAAGTTCTTTCCAATGACCAGGAACTGACCGACAGCAGTTCCTATGCCGTCTACCCGGCTACCCTGACCATCTTCAGGACCGCTGACGGTTCCGAGATGGCAAGCACCCTGATGCAGGCGGGACAGTTAGAATATACGTCCAACATAGCGTTAAACGAGGCAGGGGAATTCTACGCCACTGTCACGGTCAAGTTCGAGGGACTTGAGAAGACCAGCGAGCGGATCCTGATGACCGTTGGCAGCGCCGCCAATCCTCCCGCGCCTGCCCCCACCCCTACTCCCGCGCCCAGCTCCAACACACCCCCTAAACCGGAAGACGACCCGGTAAAATGGTCCGTAAAAGCGGATTCCGGCAGATCCTACGGTTCCAGGGACTTACAGAGCTTTGCCACAGACGCGGAGGACTCTGAGCTGACCTTTACCATCTCCAGTCTGGGAGATTACCAGTCAGACCAGGTGTACATGGAAGACGGCATGCTGAAGGTGGAGACTAAAGGCCTGAAAAAAGGCACTCTGACCCTGACAGCCCAGGATTCCCAGGGAGAGACCTGTACGGTAAATGTGGAGCTGGCTCCGGCTGGCAATATCTTAAACCTGGTGCTAATGGCGGTAGGAGGGCTTCTGGCCCTGATTCTGATAGCAGTGCTGGTGAAAGTCCTTTTAATAAAGCCGCCTGTATTCCACGGCGACGTTATGATCAATGCCTTTGACATCAACACCGGCCTCGCGGAAGCGCCCAACACCATCCAGCCAGGACAGGGCAAAGAGTCCTTGAGCAGGTATATCACAGAGGGCGGCGGCATTGACTTAAGCAAAACCTATCTCATGGCTGACAAGTCCTCCGAGTACATCTGGCTTGTGTCCAGCAATGGCCTTTACTCCAGCGACAACCCGGAGAAGAAGGAGAAGAAGATCCGTCTGTACAATGGCATGGAAATCACGGTCAGCAAAAACCGGGATTTAGACTGCGGTCTTCAGATCACTTACACAGAAGAGAGCAGTATGTATTAAACTCTACGGTAAGGGCAGCCGGAAACAGATATCCCTGTTTCCGGCTGCCTTTCCATTTTTCCGCTGGTTCAGCGCCAGAGCGGGAACCTATAGCCATAGGAGCCATAATGTTATCGGTTCCTCTTTACGCTTATGAGGGGCTGGCCCTTTGCAAATATTCAAAAGTGGTTGCCATAAACTGGGGAGTCAGGATATAATGAATTCGAGGTGTGAAAATGAAGCCAATGTTCGAAATAAGCACAATACCAGCTAATAGAAAAACTTATAACGGCAATACAAGAAAATTTGGTATAACCATTGATAACACAGATTACATTGTGAAATTTCCTAAAGACGATGATTTGTCTGTTTATTGTGAATATATAGCAAGTAATTTTCTAAGAAAACTTGGCGTATCCTGTCATGAGGTTTTTCTTGGAAGTTATAAGGGCATAATTGTAGATCTCATAAAGGATTTTACATCCAATACACAGCTTTCCCTGCACTCCTATAAGGACACAAAACAAAGCAGTGAAGATACAGAAATAGGAGATAAGGAGTATACCTATAACAATGTCCTGTATTTGATGGATAAACATTTAAAGATGACTGATGAATCGAAGCAGGAAGCGAAAGAAAGATTTTGGGAGATGTTTATCTGTGACGCGATGATCGGAAACAGAGACAGGCACTGGGGAAATTGGGGATATTTAAGTGATGGAAAAACTTACCGATTCGCTCCATTGTATGATAATGGCGCTGGATTATATCCGGGAGTAAACCATGTCATCCATCAGTATGCTGATATTATAACACGAAAGAAATTCTTATATGACAGGGTATTTGTATTTCCGGCCTCCTTATTTAAGATACAAAAACCTGACAGAAGCTACAGAAGCAATTACGCTGAAATGTTTCGCGATACAGGAATCAGTGAAGTGTTTCGCGAGCAAGTGGAAAAGTTTAAAAGGAATATAAGTTATCAAACTGTTTTCAATGCCATGAAGGAAGTATGCGATATCGTCCCTTTAGGAGTGGAGTATCGAAGATTTTATATAGAAATCACGACATTGAGATATATGTGTATTGTTCTTAGACTGGATTTTGAGCGTTCTTATGAATGGGTGGAAGGAGCATTGACAGATTATGCCTGAAAAAAAGAAAATAGTGAAACACAGCAGGAATACAAGAATACCGTGTATTTGTTCCGTTAGGACAGCGAACATGATGTACAATGGATACGTGATTGGAACGATAGCGGAGGAAAAAAACGACGCTGGAGAGTTTGACTGGGTCATTAAGATGGACTGGGAGAATTGGGAAAAGTCGGGGCATCCTCAAGTGGCGGGTATTGATATGGATTTAAGGCTTGATGAATATATCAGGACTTATATACCGGCTTTTGTGGAAGAAAGAACATTGCCAGATACAAGAGATGGCTTATATGAAGAATTAGAAAAGTTGGGGTTAAATTGGAACGACCGGTTTGAGTATATGTGCAGAACCCACGGGTTATGCGGACCCAGCAGAATTACGGTAGAAAGAAAGGTGGAGTGAATGACTGACCGGAGGGGTGAAACCAACATCTTCATATCCGATTTTTAGTTGTTGATTCGGAAGAGCCACAACCGTCTCATAGTCCTTTTGATCTTGACCGGGATACAGAGTACTTTGACATTTCTGGTCAGGGGAAAAATTATAGTTCTAGCACAAACTCCTGAAATTAACTCTCAATAAGGTAGCAGGAGACCCCAGGAGAAAGGAGATCCAAGATTTTTATGATGAGTTTATGGAAGCGCTCCGGGAGTATATCATACTATTCATTGGATAAAAAATGTTTAATTGGCCAACGCGGATACAGTCAGAGCTGTCAAAAAGGCGTATGGATTCGCGGTTGTAGATGATCAGGGAAGATTCTTGCGGAGAAGCCTGGAAAAACTGTGTTCTGAACAAAATGGAGGTAAATCGCCGTCTGCTGTCAGAGGAACTTAAGAGTTACGATATCCCTGAAATGGGTTCCTCTGTGATCTCCTGTCTTTTTTCCAGCCTGTACCTAAATTACGCCTTGAACCCATCCGCCGGCCCTTTCTTTGCCATGAAACTTCTCGGCGGTCAGTACAACATGAATCTTCTCCATTTGATTGACAATCATAAATCGCGTAATCAGGATTGCAAGGAAGAGGCTCTCAGTCAGGGGGCCCTGCGCGAAACAGAGCTGGAGGCCGCAAAACAGGCCTTCAGAAGTGCCTCTTTTATAAACAGAAGGAAACGGACCAGGCAATACTTAGAGGCAGTAAATAACTGGTATGCCCATCTGGTGAACCTGGAAAGCTGCCGCCAAATGGAGCATCTGCTCACAGATCTCCGCAAGCAAATCGTTCAGCTATATAAAGAGTTCTTTCTTGTGATGACTACTGTCCTGGATACCTTGAGTAACACATTCGCTGACAATCTGGCCGTTCTATCAGAAAATAACCAGCAGTGGGATCCATTTGCCAGGAAAATTCTCACTGTTTGGGATATAAAGAGCCAGTTGGACGAAGAGGTGGAAAAGCTGGACGCTGGCCAGGAGACCCAAAGGCTGGTTCAGACATTATTTCAAAACCAGCAATCGTGGATCTGTGAGGATGAACAGAAGATCGCGAAGCTGATCTCGGATTATATCACCCAGAGATTCCGTCCAGTCCTCAACAAAGAGATGACTGACTATCTGCGGGAAAAATACCAGACCGCGGACGCTTTGACTCTCACACAGCTGATACAAAATGAAATCTTTGAGAATGGTCTGAAACAGCAGGCAAGTCCGCTGTTTTGGAAAAACCCCCAGTTTAACCTGTCCGAGACCCTGAGGCATGGATATATCTTTGTCCCGTTCAATTCCCCCGAGACTGTAGCCGCGGCACAGAAGAGCGCAAGACAGTGGGACAGGGTTCTTCGATCTAAAATTACCGATACAATTTTTATGATGGAATTCTACTGTGGAGTTCCGCTTTACGCGTACCAGGGGCTTGCGGAACTGGAAAAGGCTTATGAAAATCGTTGGGGCAGCGCGGGCATTCATCTGTATGAAAACGAAGAAATGGACTGGAGAGAATACCTTCCCTCCCCTTATCCTGCCAGCTTAAATCGCCCCCCTTATTTGTCGCCCGAAAAGCGACCAGATTTTCTCCAGCTGTGATATACTTTGACCATAGACCGTTACACGAAATCCACAATCAAGGAGGAAGATAAGAAAATGGCAGTATACAACCGATTACTCATAAATGAAGGCGGCGGGGTTCAGGACGAAAACCAGAAAGCGGAACAGGAAGACTGCCTCTCCATTTGTATTGGCCTGGGCGGCACAGGTAGGGACGCGGTGAGACAATTGAAAAAGAAGGTTTACAAATATCTGAAATCAGACGACCCCGCTTCCCCTGTACCAGTCTATAGAAACATCAAATTTCTGGTTGTGGACTCAGAGCCCGGAAATATGGACACCTCCAATATATATGATATTGACCAGAACAGCGAATATTTTGACATCTCTTTCCCTAATATCAGAGCCATGTTAAATTCAGGCGACATAATAGAGAGGCTCAAAGAATTATCATGGCTGAACTATAAAAATATTCTTATCAATGACCTCGAACATGGCACCGGAGGAGTCCGCCAAATAGGACGTCTCTGCCTGATCGAAAAAGCTGGGGAGTTTAAAGAAAAACTGACAAGGCTTTTACAAGATGGAACCAGAAATACTCATGACAAAATCAGAATACACATCTTTTCTGGTTTATCCGGCGGCACAGGAGGGGGAACTTTTCTAGATGCCTGCTATATCATCCGCCATGTCCTGGAAGAACTTGGAAAAACGGATGCATTGATAAATGGCTATTTCTTCCTGCCCGATGTAACCCTGTCCGTACCTGGTGCGGCGGGAAGTTCCTTTTTGGCCAAACATCTAAAAGGCAGAGGCTACGCGGCCCTGAAAGAGCTGGATTATCTCATGAACCTGGAGGAAAATCATGACCGGTTTGTCCAGGATTACCGCTCCTTCAAGATCAATACCAACCACATGCCAGTGGACTTGTGCAATCTGATCTCATCCATTGCCTCCGACGGCGTTGCTGTGGAGAACGGTTATGACTACGCGCTGAACACTGCCGCGGATTATGTGATATCTTTTCTGATCAAAGGCAGCTTCTGCTCAGATCCTCTCAAGCCCGCGGCCGCGGCATTGACAGAGAAAAAAAGAGCTCACGGAGCTGTTTACGAATACAATTTTATCAGCGCCACCAATGTGGAGTTCCCCGCAGAGATGATCCGCGCTTACCTGGGAGCCAAACTGTTCGAACTGCTCCATAGCCTGTTTGACGACCACATCCCCACCGAAAAAGATCTGGAGAATTTTGTTTCAGAAAACAATTTGTCATTTCAGCAGCTTTTTGATCAGCTGAACGATGGGATCACCCGTGATCTTTTGTATCCGGAAAATATAAAGAAAGCAACCGATATGATCCCCGGAGATAAAAGGGTTATAGATTATGCCGATACCTGGATCGCCCGCGCGCTGGGGACTCTGGAAGGAAACCAGAAGGTCATGGCTGTCCAACTGAAGGATTACCATATTCCAAAAGAACCGACCTCTGTAATCGCCAGAATCTTTTCCTCCCTGTACGCGGCTGCCATGGATCCCTCCAAAGGCCCCATCTTTGCCGCGAACCTGCTGGGCGGACAAAACAACAGAAATCTCCTGCATATTATTGACAATTATATGCAGATGAGTTACGAATACCTGGAGGCAGAGTCGCGAAGGGAACCTCTTCTTGAACAGGAGCTGGTGACCGCTGAAGAGAAACTGGCGAAAGCCAGCTTTATAAACAGGAGGAACCGGATAGACAATTATCTGTTCGCTGTAAATCGGTGGTATATCCACCTTGCCGTCATGGACAGTCATAAGGTTATGAAAATTCTTCTCAGTACTCTGAGAGATCAGCTCCGCGGACTGTACTACGAATTTTTCTATCCCATGACTTCGGTCCTTAACGCGCTGAACCATACATTTTATGATAATAACCGGATATATCAGTGTCCGCGATTTTATAAAACCCCTTGTACCTGGCCGGTTCCTGACCTTGCGGATGTCCAAACTTATCTGGACAGTGTGGTCCATGAACGGAATCCATCCAATGAAATCCAGGATCTGGTACAATCCCTCTTTGACAATTGGCAAAGCTGGATCAGAGAAGATGAAAACAAGATCACTGTGATGATCAGCCAGTATATCAACCAGAAATTCGCTCACATTACCAACAAGGATATAGAATACTGGATGAAATTCGCGAACAGTACTCCTGCCAGCGTAATAAAGAACCTTCTGGATCAATCCCTGATGCCATGTCTTTGGGAAAATCCCCGGTTTAACTTTGGGAATGTTAAAACCAGTGATATCCTGGTGATTCCAGAGTGTTATCGCGACTTAGCTGTTGTGAAAACAAACTCCAGTCTCACTCCGCGTCTTTTACACACAAAGAACTGGTTCTCCTTAATCAGAATGTACCGCGCTATCCCCCTTTTTGCCTGGCAGGGGCTGGAGGAGCTGGAAAAGGTTTACGAAGAGAACCCGTTTCTGCCAGGCCTCCATCTATATGAAGCGGGATCTGTGGACTGGAGAGAATATCTCCCCTCCCCTTACCCCGCAAGTTTCCGGGCCGCCCTCTCCGACGATATTCCCCGAATCAGGGAGCGTGACGGGAAATTGACAAAAGAGCTTCAGGAGGCACTACAGACAGGTATCGTCCGCTGTGACTATGAGGGCTTACATATACTACAGTCCAAAACCGAGGACACTTGGTCATTGCTTGATGAGGTCCATCGTTATGGAGCGGATGGGCAGCTGGATATGCTGAAATTAACGGATCTCCTGGACCGGCTCCGGACAGTGAGAGAGCAGATGTACGGGGATGGCAATGTGGAAGAAATCACCTTAAGAGCCCTGGAGCCGGTATTGGGACGCGAAGAACAGATTTTGTCAGACAACTATCTCCGCTGTCCGGTACTTCAAAAAATTGTCAGGGAGGAGCTTCGGAAGCTCCGCGGCATTAACGGGGAAATCTCAAAGCTGGAGGGCCACTGCCCCGGAACCCGCGCCCCTGTCCGACCTAACAGAAGGGAGGATTTCTTTAGCGCGGTATTTACCGGTGTTATTGAGCTAAAAAAGGACAGAATCCTTTTCTCCTATGAACAGTTTGACTTAGAAATTGCACTGGAACTTCAAAACTGTTCCATGCCATATGGAACCAAAGCGCCTTTGTACCAGGCCTATCTGACTTATAAGGATCTGGATACCGAATTGTTGGAAATGATCGCAAAAAAGACCAATGACACCCTTGATAACATGAACGATGAAATCTATGAGAAGTCAAAACAGCTTCAGGCCAGATACACCTCGGATTTCCTGAAAATGACTCTCAGCAGGGTGGCTACAGATTTCAGGAGAGAGGAAATCGCTGGTTTCTATAGTGAGCTTACGAGGGCGCTCCAAAGCCATATCGTAACTTATATATAGCAAAACATGCTGCCTCCCATTAGTCGCCACTACTTACTGTTTGTTTTCCCCACAGGTGGTCTGGAAGAAAAAATAAAAAAATTTGAGAATAACGAAAGAGGACAAAAATGCCAACTTATAAAATGATTCCTTTGGACTGTGACCAACGGATGGAGGGCAATTGTAAAAAATCTGACTGGCAGGAAGGCTGTTCCCTCTGCGTCGGCCTTGGAGGTACCGGAAAAGATGGGATAAAAAGGCTAAAAAAAGAAGTGTACCGCCGAATAAAGCCGGACCATCCAGATGCCTCTTCTTCCATGTATAAAAATATACTGTTTCTTATTGTAGATATAGATGATTCCGGAATATACCGCTACTCCGATGAATGCTCGAAATGCTGGGACATTGACACTAGCACAGAATATTTTGATATCTCCGATACTGATATCTTTTATTATGAGCAGGAAATCCATTCAAAAAAAATTCCAGTAACTCGCCCGGAATTCTCCTGGTTCAATCATGAAAAATTCCGCTATGGGTACGATGTTATGGGATCAGGAGGAGTCCGTCAGCGCGGAAGACTTTATCTAATAAACAAGTCTAATCTCTTAAGACTGCATTTGACAAGAAGGATCAAGGATCTGATAAACGGATTTCCCGGCAGGCTCAACGTCCATATCTTTTCTGGATTAGCCGGCGGAACCGGAAGCGGC
This sequence comes from uncultured Lachnospiraceae bacterium, assembly GCA_910588865.1. Lineage (GTDB taxonomy): Bacteria > Bacillota > Clostridia > Lachnospirales > Lachnospiraceae > UBA3402. Next base: position 52,571 of record CAJUSJ010000001.1, on the reverse strand, counting down.
TCTTTCATAGATGTCTGTTATATCCTACAGTATGTGCTGGAAAGTCTTGGAAAATCCGACGCTCTCATCCACGGCCATTTTTTCCTGCCAGACATGAACCTTTCACAAATCGCGGCACGGAAAATGGACACTCCATCTCTCAGAGAGCGCCTTGAGGGCAACGGCTACGCAGCTCTTAAAGAACTGGACTACCTCATAAACCTTGAAAAATATCATGACAGATTTGTCCAGAACTACGGACAGTTCATGGTCAATACCAACCGGGCTCCTGTTGACATATGCAACCTGATTTCCGCCACAATGGACGATGGCTCTATCATGGAAAACGGTTATGACTATGCTCTGAACACTGTCGTAGATTATGTGATATGCAATCTCACAAAAGACGACGGACTCATACAGAAAGGGGATTCCCAATACAGCATTATTCATTTCACCCACGGTGAGATCCCTTTTTCGGATATTATCACTTATCTCAGCGCGAAACTGTTCCAACAGTTTGATGATATATTCCATCGGGAACCAACGCTAAAAGACCTGTCGGATTTTATAAATAACAATCAGATTAGTTTAGAGCAGCTGACCAACCAGCTGACCGAGGGCATCACACATTCTATCCCTTATCCAAAGCGCGTAATCAAAGGCACAGACATTGTTCCTGGAGATAAACGAGCCGTCATCGAAGCCGATATGTGGATATACGGCCAATGGGGAACTTTGGAAGAAAACCGCAGGGTCATGATTAAAAAGCTGGCCAATTACGACCTTTCGCAAATAACGGATTCCATAATCTCCAAAATCTTTGTCAGTCTCACAGATTACGCTATGGATCCCAAAAAAGGTCCGTTTTTTGTCATGAGGCTTCTGGAAAAGCAAGGCGATGAAAGCCTGATTCACTTTTTGGATACTTCAACGCACATCATCGAGACCCGTAAATCTGACGAACTTTGTAGAGAAGCTATGCGCAAGAAAGAACTAAAGACCGCGGAAGACTCACTTGCCAAGGCCAATTTTATAAACAGACAGCGCCGCCTAAAGGAATACTTGAAGGCGTTAGAAAACTGGTATCTCCATCTGTTGTACATTAATCAGTATACTATCATGAAGGATCTGCTATGTGAACTCCAGGATCAGGTAAGCAGGCTGAATGAGAAATTTTTTCAGCCAATGACAGCCCTGCTGGATACCCTGAAAAATACCTTCCGCGAAAACAGCAGTACCTTGTGTGAAGGAAAGAACCGGAAAAATTCACGCACATGGCAGATCGTGGAATTGTCTCAGATCCAGGATCAGCTGAACATAATCTTGGAGGATTTGGATTCTGAGCAGGAATTTCAAAAACTGGCAGAACTCCTTCTGACCCACTGGCGAGACTGGATAAATGGTGATGAGGATGCTGTCACTAAATTAATTTCTCAACACATAATACAGACATTTTCCTCTGTTTCCGGCAAAAGTATGGACCATTGGCTGGACAGTACCTCCCAATCTGCCGGGGTCGTGATTCAGAAACATTTTGATAAAGCCGGAGCCCCTCCTTTCTGGAAAGTTCTCCAGCCTGGCCTGGAAAACATGGAGAAGAGGATGTATCTGCTGATTCCTCAGAATTGTCCTGAAATTGCCAGGGCGGCAGAAGAAGTAAAACCTGAAGGATGCCAGATCTGCTGTTATAATCATATTAGACACAGGATAACGGTGGTAAAGATGTATTGCCGCGTTCCTCTGGGAGCATATCAAGGGCTGGCTGGTCTTGAGTCAGTCTACAACGCTGACCCGGCTCAGGCGGGCCGTCATCTCTACGAGACCAGTGATTTGGACTGGAGAAAAACGCTCCCTTCTCCCAGCTTAGACGCGATTTTAACAGAAAATTCATAAGTGAACTTTAACAATCTGCAATATGGGGAAGAACTTTTACCCTCAGCATACCGACAAATACGGCCAAACCAAAAAACAAGATAATTCTCATATAAAACAGTTGGCAAATCTCTAATTATTGGATATAATTAATAAAGATATGCTCAAGATGGTCGGTATGGAGCAGCAGAGGGGTATCCGCATATCAAAAATAGCAGAATTGAGTATAGGAGGACGTAAGATGGCAACATATGACAGATTGTCAATAGGCGCAGGTGGCGGTATTATGAATGACATGAAAAAGTCAGACAGGCAGAGTGACGCTACCATCTGTATCGGCCTGGGGGGCACCGGCAAGGATGCTCTGAAAAAACTGAAAAAGGAGGTTTACAGGCGTCTAAAGCCGGATGATCTGGATTCTCCGATTCCGACTTATAAGAATATTAAGTTTCTTCTGATTGATTCCGATGACGCGGAACTGGATACAACCCATGATATCTCCAACATCGACAGATCCACCGAGTACTTTGATATTTCCAACAGTGATATCGTGACAACCTTCCGTTCAGATAATATCATCGCGGCCCGGAAGGAGTTATCATGGCTAAACAATAAAAATATCGGTATTCAGACTGCCGGGCACGGAGCTGGCGGGATCCGTCAGGTTGGACGTTTCCTTTTAATCGACAAGGCTGGCCTGTTAAAGCCAAAGCTCACTGCCTTGATCAAAGAAGCCCTCCTTGGTGTGACTGGCGATCTTAATGTACATATTTTCTCAGGTATCTCCGGCGGAACCGGAAGTGGCACGTTCATTGACGTGTGCTACATTGTCCGCCATGTGCTGGAGACCTTGGGAAAGGACAGCGCCCAGGTAAGTGGTTACTTTTTTTTACCGGATGTAAACCTGTCCATACCAGCGGTTATGGCCGATCCTCTTATTTCCAAATATGTTAAATGCAACGGCTATGCTGCTCTCAAAGAGCTAGACTATCTTATGGGGCTTGAGGAGGCCAAGGACAGATTTGTCCAGAATTACGGGAGCTTTTCCGTCAATACCAGCCGTTCTCCGGTGGATCTGTGTTATCTGATCTCCACCACCACAGCAGGAGGCGTGGCCATGACAGACGGATATAACTATGGTCTCAGCGTAGCGGTAGACTATGTGCTGTCCTTCCTTTCAAAGGTAACCCTTCCGCCAGGACTGGATTCCAACAAAGCCGGTTCCATGACCCTAAAAGGGCATATCGCCAATCTGGCCAATGCCAAGAATGGAATCCAGAAGGTACATGGTGCCTCTTTTGAGTACAACATCATTGGTGCCGCCAATGCGGAGATGCCCCTGTCAGACATCACGACATACCTGGGTTCCAAACTGTTTGAGCGGTTTGGAGATCTGTCTGACCGTACTCCTACCGAAGCGGATCTGAAAAGTTTTGTAAGCGCCAACCAGATGACCTTCGAACAGCTGATGCAGCAGATGACAAAAGGGGTCACCTATAAAGTACCATACCCACCCCATCTGACCAAGAGCAACGATATTATCCCTGGTGATAAGCGGGCCATCGGATGCGCTGATGACTGGACGGCTACTACTTTGGGAACTCTGAAGGAAAACCGTAAGAGCATGCTTGAGCCTTTAAAGGATTATAAGATTCCGGAAAACTCAACCTCTGTGATTTCCAGGATCTTCTCCAGCTTATATATGAATTATGCCATGGATTCCAAGACTGGCCCGTTTTTTGCCATGAGGCTTTTGGGAGGACAGAACAATAAGAATCTGCTCCACATTATTGACGGTTATATCGAAAATAACGAGGAGCGCCTAAAGGCAGAGCAGCGTCAGGATCCTTTGCGCAGACAGGATTTGGCTACAGCGGAACAGAACCTGGCAAAAGCTTCCTTTATTAATAAGAGCAATCGTATCGGAGGCTATCTGGAGGCCCTGAATAACTGGTATATCCATCTGGCAGTCATTGACAAACACACCGTCATGAAGGATTTACTGAGAGACCTGAGGGATCAGGTTGTCAAGTTAAATAACGAATTCTTCCTTGTGATGACCATTGTCATGGATACCCTTAAGAATACCTTTAGAGAAAACAGCCGCCTTCTGGCTGAGGGAGGAAAACCAGAAAGCGGATATACCTGGCAGATCCTGACCATCAAAGACATTAAAGAGCAATTGGACAAATCCGTAGAAGAACTGGATGCGGACCAGGAGATGAAGAAACTGATTCAGATCTTGTTTACAGAGTGGAAGGAGTGGATCTCTCAGGACGAGAACAAGATCACAAGGCTTGTTTCCGATTATGTCACTCAGGTATTCCTTACCATTACGAACAAGGAGATGACCGACTATCTTACCGCCAAATATCAGGCCGTAGGAGACGCTCTGATCCAGAGGATCAAAGAAGATGTGATCTTGGGACATCTCAGCAGAGACGCAGATCCTCTGTTCTGGAAAAACGGGCTTTTTGACCTGTCCGCTATCGCCAAGAACAGCACAATCTCCGTTCCCTTCAATGCCGTTGAGATCGTCAGTGCCGCGGAACAGCTCAAAGGCGACGGCGATTCTGTGCGCCGTACTGGACTTACAGACCGGATCTTCATGATGCGTTTCTACTCTGGCATTCCGCTGTATGCGTATCAGGGCTTGTCCGAGCTTGAAAAAGCCTATGAAGAGGATATCACCAAGCCAGGACGTCATCTGTATGAAACAGGCGATATAGATTGGAGAGAGTATCTTCCTTCACCCTATCCGGACAGCTTCCAGATGGATGGACATTCCATCCCCCGTATCGTGGAACGCAATAAAAAGCTGGCGGAAGAACTGGAGTCGGCGCGGAAAGTGGGTATTGTTTATTCTGACACCATAGGATGGCATGTAAAGATTACCAAGACAGAAGATGTATCAAAACTTTTGGAAGCTGCCGGAAGTTATGAGACAGGCGGCAAAGTGGATCCGTTGAAGCTGGCTGATATTTTGGATACTCTCAGGGACGCGAAGGCTCAGATGTTCAATGATAACAATGTAGAATTGATGACATTGAGCACCAGCGGCGCGAGGATTGGTTCAGAAGAGACGGTTCTCCATGATAATTACTTCCGCTATCCGCGAGTGGAAAAGACCGTCAGAGAACAGCTTGCCAAGATCAGCGCGCTGGATGTGGAAATCTCCAAACTGGAGAAACTTCTCAAAGAGGTCGGCGGAAAGACTGAAAAGAAAGAAACTTTCTTTAATGCTGTATTTACTGGCGTCATCAAGTTAGAGAGATCCAAGACGACTTTCTCCTATGAGCAGTTTGGTATGGATCAGGTTTTGGATCTTCAGAACAGTTCCATGCCTTATGGGACCAAAGCACCTCTGTATCAGGCATTTTTAACCTACCAAAATTTAGAGGAAGACATGAGCAGCTTGATCAGAGAGAAAACCGCCGATGCCATTGATAATATGACAGATGAGATTTACGCGGTTTCCAAGCAGGTTCAAGCCAGATATACTTCAGACTTCCTGAAATTGACGCTCTCCAAAGTCGCTATGGATCTGAATCGGAAAGAAATTGACACGTTTTACAAAGAGTTTATGCAGGCACTGCAGAATCATATTGTAACTTATGTGTAATATGAGAAAGTCAGAGAAGGTTGTGCAGGCAGCTGTACAGCCTTCTTTTACCTGTTTTAATTATGAAAAAGTGCCGCAATGGCACATGTGAATAAAGCCAGACACGGGAGAAGAGGAAGACATGGAAGAAAGCGGCGGAAAAAAGCTTATTCAGGACTGTATCGGTTATCTGAACGAGATGCTGGACCCTGACAGTGGCGGCAACCGGGCCTTATATCCGGTAATCACGGTATTTTTTGGCAAAGAGTCGGCAGAACACTTTTCAACTGTCAGAGATACCTTGGACATCAACTGGGGGAAGGACACAGAATTTCTAAAATATGTAAATATTATAAAAAATGAAAATGGGTTCACATGCGCCAACCTGGTGACAGGTGAGAAGTCTGATGAGGATCCCTGTGCTTTTGTGGAAAAAGCTGTAGTCAGGATGCTGGGAGAAGAACGGGCCTTTCCAGATAAATCCCGCACCAGATTTGAGTTTATTCTTTTAGGCGAAGATGAAAACGCAACAGATTACTACAACTTTATGATAAATATGAAACTGGGGAGCCATTATAATGTCTTCAAGACCATGTTTATTATGATGGATGAGAGAGAAGCGGATAAAAGAGCTAGAATCCACCAGCTCTTGAAATATATCACGGAAAAACGGGATGAGACAAAAAACGAGCTGGGTACCGTGTACTTGTTGAGCAATTATCTGAAAAATGGCTTTGTCCTTCAGGAACACAATCTAAATTTAAATTACCGCCTAGTGGCTGACTTGATCCTCATGGGCGGGAATCGCGGAACCGACAAAACCAACAACGCTCTCTCCACTGTCGAAAACTACAATACCATAAAAACAGCGGCATATGCCCTGGTAGAAAAACCAGTTCGGGGAATCGCTATCTTTAGTCTCCAAAGAATTATGGGATATTTGATGGAAGAAAACGAGCGTATTTATCATGAATCCGCTGGCGACAGTATGAAATCCGCTGAAAGGATATTGGATAAGCTTGGAATTCAGCGTGGAAAGATTCATTGCCTGGAAGAAATCTTCCGTGAAAACATCTTGAAGATATTTCCCTCTCCCCAAGAGATCCAGTATCTGGCATTTTTAAATGAACAGGAATACAAGAATGTCTACAAGGAGAAGAGGATCTCTTCTCAAAAGCTGAACCGAGCTACAGGCGGAAACTGGAATCTGTTTTTTGAAGAAAACTATTTAAATAAGATTGAAGAGCTGCTGGCTGATGATCATTTTATGACAGATTGTCTGGCCAAAATTGAGAAGTCCTGGCGCTCTGTCCTCAGTTATGGAGACGCTCTCTATGGTCTTGAGGACAGCCGGGTTATGGAATCTTTGGAGAATCTTTCTATAGCTTCTTCTGTAGCGACAGGAAATACCATAGAAGAGAATATTCATCTCTGGGCAGTAGAAGAGGCCAGAAAACAGTTCTATTCCCACATGATTCAGCTGATGTCCCGGCTTTTGTCTGAAATTCATCAGGATGCCAAAAAGTTTGTGGAAACCTACACCCAGCTACAGGAAAAGATTGGAAAAGAGGCTGTAGACGACAAGGAGATGAATATCCAAAACTATTATGAACGTTTGGCGGAAAATTTCCTTCGTCAGGACGGTGGTCAAATATCCTCCGCTATCTTCAAACTTAAGAATGATGAAAAGGCTATCATAGAAGCTCTGGCTGCTGGCTTCAAAAAACTGATCTCTAATCAGAAAAACGCCCCAGCATATGCCATTTACAAAATGTCTTTTGAAATGGAATCAAAGACCCGTCTCAACACTCTGAGCGCTGATCAGCAGACGCTTATGATCCAGGATACCCTGGAAGTTGACATTAAAACCATGGTTCGACTTCACGGAAGCAGCAGTTCTTATCAAAATAATATCAGAGGCATTTATTATCTGATAAAAGAAGATACCGAATACGCCAAAGGAATTCCTGAGGGCAGCCAATTCCACTTAAACAGGACGGACTGTATTGAAAAGATCGCGATCTATGACTTGGATAGTCCTGACCAATACTGCAATCTCTTAGAAATGGTAGGTGAAGTATGATGAACATATCCCTAAAACAAAACCCAGAGGACTACACCATACGCCATCTGACCCGGAAGATGACCAACACAGGAGACCAGCAGCTTTCCTGGAACTTCAACCGGGCCAGCCATTTCCTTGTGGTCACCCACCCGGCCAAGACCCCCTGCGACCTGGAGGCGGACATCCTTCCCTGGCTTACTAAAAACGGCGAGCCCCTTCTGGAAAGCGGAAAGAAGACGATTGACGGAATCCTTTGGAATATTGTTCAGGAGAGAAAGTTCCTGGCCGCGAACAACAAATTTACAATTCCCAGGGGGAACCTTACCAACGGGATTCCTTACCGCATCCAGATATTCCCCTGCGATATTCAGGATGACCAGTGGGACATCTACCAGGTGGAGGAAGACGCCAATGTGGCGGTGGTTCCGGTCTCCATCCTGATGGAGCTCCAGTACAGGAAACCTCTCTTTTCCAAAAATCAGATCTGTATGTTCCGGGCCAAGTTCGATGTGAACCGCTTGGATGGGGTTCTCCGGTACAAGCCTTCCTGTAGCCGTTGCCAGTTCCCCGTGTCTGTGGAGAGCATGAAGGCCGCTAAGGAAGGCTGGCTGTACGTCTGGCTTCCCAAAGGGGAAGACCTGACCATAAGCGTGGCCCCTGAGTACAAGGATTATTACAATATCCGGATTGCGGATGATTAAGGAGGATAAGGATTATGTCTTTTTTCAAAAAAATATTTGGAGGCGGCAATGACAGCGGCCCAAAACCGCCAAAGCCGTCCCAGCCTGTCATCGTACCGCCCTCGACATTAAAACCGGGAATGATCAAGTGCCCCTACTGCTTTGAGATTTTCTCCCACGACGACGTCCACTTTAAAGCCATGACCCTGAAGGAGAGCAGCTCCTGGGGAAACGCGGATGATGACTTTGGGGTTGAGGATGACGATTTTGACCCCTTCGGCGATTCCACTGACAATGAGGAAAACACGGATTCTGGCGACAAATCCATTGACGAGCTGTTCGAGGAAAAGGAGGACCCGCAGTTCAAGAGCTTCTGGAGCAATTTTGCCAATGAGCTTGTGTGGCAGTATGCCAATTATCCTGTGATCACCAAGGCCGATACCCGGATGATACGGGGCGGTTATCACATGGACGCCAACGGTTTTGTGGACTCCGTGACCGATTTTTACGGTATGGAGACCAAGGAGAGGATCTGCCCTCACTGCCACAATCCCCTTCCTCCCAACTATGGAAAGTACCAGGTCCATTTTATCGCTACGGTAGGGATCACCTCATCGGGCAAGACCGTCTATCTGTCCCAGCTTTTAAAAGGCATGGACAAATACATGTCCAACGTGGATCTGGTTCCCCTTGACATGACCCCGGCCAACAAGCAGTTTCTGGAGGAGCATCCGGTGAAGATGGATGTGCCTCTGCCCCAAGGTACGGTACCCGGCGCTCTGACGCCGCCTCTGTTTTATGTTCTCATCAAAGGCGGGGTTTATCACACTTTGGTGTTCTATGATGTGGCGGGTGAGAGCTGTGTTGAAATAGATGAGCTGATTAAGTACGGCGGCTTTATCCGAAACGCCGACGGCATCATCATGATCCTGGATCCCCACCAGTTTAATCTCATCAACACCTCTGATGACAATGTGATCCATCCCAAAGCGGTGATCCAGGCCATGTTCAACGCCTTCCTGGGCGGAAAGGGACAGGGGCAGCTACTGGGGATTCCCATGGCATTGGCTCTGTCCAAAAGCGATACCTTAGAGGGGGAGGAGCTGATCAGCTCCAATTCCAACATTTTCCGGGATCTGGTGTACGACGACCGGCATCCGGGCTTCGATACCCAGCAGTACCGCAACCTTATGGGGGAGGTCCGCAGATTTCTCAACGGGATGCCAGAGGGGAGACTTACCATCAACGCGGTCAACCAGTTCTTCGCCAACACGGGACTTTTTGCCTTCAGTGCCCTCAACTGCGGCGTCAAGGTAGAAGAGCGGACAGTGGATGGAGAGACGAAAAAGGTGGCCATGCCTGTAGCCCATCCCAATCCCCGTCGTATCGAGGAACCCCTTCTGTGGATGCTGTCTGAATTTGGGATCATTCCAAAGGTCGGACAGCCCCAGCGCTGATAAATCTATGGGATCGGAGGGATAAAAATGGCGAAAATATATCAGTTGTACTATACAAGACTGGGAAAGCAGGGGAGCAATTCCGGATGGCAGGTGGCATCTGTGTCAGAGGGGACTCCCCAGCTTGTGAGAAATAACTTTTATAAACTGGCCTCCAATCTGGTGGCCATCGGCACAGGGAGTCATGTTCCTCCCCTGGCCTTTGACCTTCAGATCATGGAAAACTATGTATTTCTCTCCCACATCAATTATCACAGCGTCAATGAGGGTTCTGAGACTGACATCCGTGGCGTCTCCTTTGTCCACGGTTTTGCCATCCGCTCGGAAGAGTACCGGGAACTGGTCCGGGAACCGGATCAGCTGCTGGGGATCCACGGCGACGCTATTGTGCTGAATTATAATGGGAAGAAGGAGCTGCCTCAGCTGGAGACCCTTCCTTTCCAGCAATTTTCAAGGAAGGATATTCTGGACAAATATGGTTTAGACCAGAAACGGTTCGCGGATCTCATGTACTGTGTCTACGGGGCCATCAGCACCGTAGGCGGCAGCGTGGTGGTCAAGTCATCCAGCTATCCGGGAGAAAAGCAGCGGATCATGTTCCAGGAGATCACCTCCCTGATCATGAAATACATGCCCTACATTCTCCGCATGAAGATCAGCGCCTTCTCCGGCATCCGTCAGGGGGCTCTCATCTGTTTTGCCCATGAGCTTCCGGAAAAAGGCATCTGGTTTGACTTAGACACAGGGGAATCCCACTGTCCCCAGGTACCGGAGTATGACTTCATCCATCTGTTCAGCAACTTTGGGCTGGATGATCAGATGAGAAAGCAGTACTATGACCAGCTGGAAGACTTTGCCAATTTCACCTACGGCGGAAACTACGAGGCCATCAAACCAGGCCACATGGAGCTGGCATTGTACGCGAGCTGCTTTGGAAATTTTGACAATTTCTCCGACGAGGATCTGGACGAGTCCATCAAAGAGGCCGCGTCATTAAAAGCCTACAAGTACGACAAGCTGGATCCCCATTATGCCAATCTGGTGAACCAGTACTTAAGACGGGGCAGGGAGTTTCCCGCTCCGGAGGTATTAAAGAAACTGCAGAAGCGCTACCTTGACACTGGCTGCAAGGAGTTAAAAGAGGCCTTTGCCTCCTACTATGCCTTCGTGGTGTGCACACCAGGGAACGCTTTTGCCTACGAGATGCTCTACCGCATGGAAAGCTCCCGGCCAGACGACTACCGTGATCTCTGGCAGCGGATCGAACAGATCCGCCCGGAATTTTTAAGCGCTTATTATATTGATTATTATTTAGAGCGGCAGGTCACGGATTATGAAAAACTGGCGGATTTCTGTCAGAAGAATCCGGATTTTGTGGGAGGTCCGGCAGGCGAGAAGCTGTTGGACATCACCGTGAATCTTTTTGACAGAGATTTCTCCACAGCGGAAAACAACACGCGGAGACACCAGCTATGTCAAAAATACGCTGGACTCTGCCGCTCCTTTCCCCAATCCTTCCAGAGCCAGGCAGAGGCTTGCGTCCGCCTGTTCTGTGAAAGGTACTGGAAAGACTTCGACGAAGCGGAATTTACATACAAAGACCTTGAAGCGTACCAGGAGATGAATGGCGGAAACCACCGGGATCCCATGGTTCCGGAGACGGTAAGGCTCCTTTTAGAAGCCCGCAAGACATTCTTTAACGGACCGGATACAGAGGATTTCCACCAGACCTTTTTCACAGACCAGGTGATCCCCAGCGAGGCCGCGAGAAAGGAACTGGTGAAAGAGCTTCACGAGGAGGCCACAAAACAGGGCAATCTGCCATTAGATGCCTGGCTCCTTCTGAATCTCCGCCCTGACGGTCGTTTTGATTTAAACCGCCTGATCCGGGATATGGGCAGCAGCAGAAAGCTTCAGGCGGCTCCGGGACTCATCGACGCCCTGGAGACCTGCGACATTCTGGTCCCCGGAAGCGAGGCCGAGGAGCGGCTCATGGAACAGGTGAAAGGGGCGGTGAAGGACAAAAATTCCCACCCCATCATACAGGCCCTGTATCAGTACTATTTCCCGCCAAGGCAGGACGGGGAATCCGGGCTTTATATGACCGATTTAGTACAGAAGTGCCTGATGTTTCTGGCAGTCTCTCTGACTTATGTGGTTCTGGTAAAGTATCTTATGGGAGAGAGTTCCGCCCTTGGCATGGCTGCCGCCGGTATCGGCGCGGCCGCGTCTGTTGGAGGCCTTGTGCTGAACCTGATCTTTGGCAGAACCAATTCTCTGGAATTGTTCGCGGAAAAAGACCGGAACGCGATTTTGTGGATGATCGTTTTTTTGATCCTGTCTCTGGCATTGCTTGTAATCGGGGTGATGGTATCCGAGACATGGATTATCTATATTATGGCAGCGGCAGTGGCGGTCCTTCTCATCGGAAGACTTGCCCTGGAACCCAGATCATGATTTCGCAAGGGGGTAAAATATGGGAATATCAAAAAGAATGCTAATCGGAACAGCAATCACAGGCGCTATCTATTTTCTTGTGGGTGAGTTTCTCTACCGGACTCTTCTCAACAAGATTCCCACACCGCTTTTAGTGGGTTTATATTTTCTTGGACTGATGGTCTTTGTCCTTATTGGGATCAATATCATCGGCACCACTATGCCCCGGTCCAGCAAGGGCTACAAGGACATTGTGCTCCGGTGCCTGGCCCTCTGTGTCGCCATGCTGGCCGCGGGGGCTCTGCTGGAGCTTGTCTATGAGGTATGCTTCCGCGAACGGGTTAACACTCCCTCATCCTATGTCTTCGCGCTGGACAATTCCGGTTCCATGACATCAAATGACCCGGAAAACCAGCGATATGACGCTATCCAGGCCACCCTGGAAAACAAAAAGCCGGATTTTCAGTTCGCGGTTTACACCTTTGCCAACTCTCCTGATCTGATCCGCCCCATGGGGCCTGTGTCCGACGGAACGGAATTTGATCTGGAAGAGCCCAACGGCGGCACAGGGATCAAGACCATCATGGAGACCATGTATGAGGACATTGACAGCGGAGCGCTGAACCTTGGGAAGAACGGCAAGATCCTTCTGTTCACAGACGGCTATGCCACGGACATGAAGCCTATTATAGGAAAAGCCAGCCTCAACCGTGTGCTGGAAAAATTTTCTAAAAAAGGGATCTCCATCAGCACCGTGGGGCTTGGTGATCCTGACGACGAGCTGATGGACATGATCGCCAAGAAGACCAACGGCGTGTATGTGCGGGTAGAGGAAGCGGATCTTCTGGAAGAGGCCATGAAAGAGGCCATTGACTCTAACAGCGACCGGAATCTTCTGGACTACAGGAGCAAGGTGTCCTTTGATTTTCTCTTTACCCTGATCCGTTTTGTGGCTGTCCTGCTCCTGGGCCTTCTCCTTGGTCTGCTTAAGATGTACGTCTGCGAGCCGTTTCTGGACACTCGTCCTTTGTGGCTCACATCTGTGATCTGCAGCCTCATAGCGGCGGCCTGCGTGGAGTTCGGCATGAACAAGTTCGGCCTGCTGCCGCAGCTGATGCGTTTCTTCATGTGCGTGCTTCTGGCAATGGGAACTTTAAAGACCAAGGCTGACTACAACAATGATTACAATGACATATACAAGCACTACTAGGAGGCTGCCATGGACAGCAATTTTACAGAGTACTGGACAGGGCGGATCAGGAGTTCTTTCGAGAACAGCCAGTGGGAGGATTCCGCGGCCCAGGCTTTTGAGAGTACATATTTAAGCCGCGTAACGGCAGCTCTTAAGGGCTTAAGCGATACTGGCGAAAAGATCCATTCCCTGATCAGAAAGACAGAGCCCTCCCTCCATTAGGGTCCGCGGCGTAAAACACGAAGAAAAATTGGGACGGAAAGTACAATGAATAAAAAAATAACAGGGCGTTTTAAAGAATATACCTTGCCGTCAAAAAAGGTGATGTCCGCCCCGGACGGGGAGGTGTACCTGGTAAATGGCGGCCAGGCGGAAGGCCTTTGTGCCAAATTTTTGAACAATCGCTCCCTGCGGGGCGAGGTGGAGGCATACCTCCAGGGAGGCGGTTCCGGGATGCTCATGGATGTTCCCCTGGATATCGCCTTATACCGGAACCAATTCGTAGGCTACATCTATCAGGACTTTGAGGCCTGGAACCGGCCTCCGGAGCCAGAAAAGCCAAAGAAGAAAAACAATGGTTCGCGGCAGACAGGCACGGATTCCTATATCTCGGATCCCAGCTACAGCGGCCAAAACGGCGGTTCCTATGGTTCCGCCGCCAGCGGAAGCGGACTGGATAGTCCCCTGGCCCGCTGGGGCATCCTTTTTGCCATTGGAGCGCTTCTGGCGATCCTGAATGTGACGGTGTTCCATTCCATCTTTCTGAATGTGGTGGATGGCGGTTTTTCTTCCGACGTGGCGGCGGGATGCGACGTGCTGGGATTTTCCGGCATGACGGCAGTGGTCGTGGGGATGGTTCTGACCGTACTTCTGTGCCGGAAGCTGTCGGAAGCGGATTCCCCTGTGTTCTGGGCCGTGGGAGGCGGATGCTTCGCTGGCGGCATCCTTTTGACAGATGTGCTGCTGGTGGTGGCCATCCAGGTGGTTCTTGGGGTGGTAAGCCTTCTCATTGCCGCTCTTCCCATGATTATACTGGTGCTCATCGTTCTGGCTGTGGTAAAGAGCATGTTCACCAGGGACAAATAAAAGGAGACTGCCATGGATATCTATGAGCGTTTTTCAGACAAGATTGAGAAGATCGAGTCCCTGGCCGGCGCTTACGAGGAGGCGGGAAACAAAAAATCCGCCTTCCTCAGAGATCGCACGGACTTAAACGATCTGAGAAAAAAACTGGAGGATCAGTTTTCAAAAAAATACGGCGTTGTCACAGCCACTTCCAATAAAGAATACTCGGTCACAGAGCTGGCCCAGATCCGATCGGAGCTTCTGGACACCAGCTTTGTAACCCTGGTAAAACGGTTCCTGGGAATCGGGAGAAAGAGCAACGATATTTACATTGACCTGATGTCCAAGCTCAACAGTGTCATCCATTTCCTGGACTTAAAGATGGAAGAGCAGGATAAGATCATGGCCAGCCTGGAGGAGCAGATCCAGAAGGAGGGCGGGGCCTATGAAGGACCCTACAGAAAGACCCAGTCCCTGACCGGATGCGCCCCGGATTCTGACTGGGGCCGCTATGAGCAGCTGGCAAAGGTGTCGGGAAACCTGTATCTGGGTGATATGGACACCGTGATGGATATGTCTCTTCGGTGGTCTTTCCCGGTGCTGGAACGCCATCTTCCAAAGACCTTCTTAAAGACAGGGGGAAGCCAGGGCAGTATCCATACTCCCTTCACCTATTCCTTAAGGACGCCATTCCAGCTGATGTACGATTATGCGGAATCCAACTCTCTCCAGGCTATCCAGTCTGTCCGGTGCCTCATCTACCAGATGATCCGCATGACGCCTGTCCACTATCTGGAATTCCATCTGTTTGACGCCAAGAGCACAGGCAGCCATTTCCGGGAGCTGGTGGAACTGCAGAAGATCCGGGAGAGCGACCAGATTGATCTAAACCGAAAAGTCACCAAGGGAAATTTCCGGTTTTCCAGCGTCTATTCGGACAACAAGGCTGTCTCCGAGGGGCTTAACAAGCTGAATCAGTTTATGATCGACGCCACCGACGAGATGGGAACCTTAAAATCCCTTGACATGTACAATGATGCCAACAGAGACGACAGCGGCAGAGGGATCATCCCCTATCAGATTCTGATCGTTGACAATTTTCCCACTGGCTTCAATGAGGATGATATCCAGAAGCTGGACCGCCTCATTACCAACGGCGGCGACCGGGGCGTATTTGTCATCCTTTTGAACAACCGGGACGAGTGGCAGGAGCTGAACAAAAAGAACTCCTCCAGGGAAAATCAGACCATCTACGACAAGCTGACGGAAAAGGCCATGAGCACTCTGGGGATCCTGACCCTGGAGAGAGGGTCCGCGACCATCAACATGAACCGCTATCAGACCTCCTTCCGCCTGCAGCTGATGCCCGCGGAGCGGAATGAATATATCCAGAGCGTCATAGCTGTCAAGACCAAGGCCGTTGAGACCGACAACTATTTCCCCCATGTGATCGACACAGAGATGTCCTATGGAAGGATGGATTCTACAAAAGGCCTGCGCGTTCCATTTGCCATTGACCGGAGAGGGCAGATCATGGAATACTGCTTAGGAGAGGCCATGAACGCTCACGGCCTGATCTGCGGCGGCACCGGATCCGGTAAAAGTACCCTGCTGCACATGCTGGTCAGCTCGGTTGTCATGAACTACTCCCCGGAGGATGTGGAGCTGTGGCTGACAGACTACAAGATCACGGAATTTTATTCCTACAAAAACAACACGCCTCCCCATGTGCGCTTTGTGGGCTTGAGCAAGACGTCAGATTTCTCCTACGCGTTTATCGACAAGATCACCGCTGAGATGACCCGACGCCAGGATGCCATAGCGGAGGCCAATATCCAGTTAAAGCTGGACGGCGAGAATACCAGCATCACCAACTTTGTGGATTACCGAAGCAGGTTCGGCACTCACTCCATGAGGAGACTTTTGGTGATCATCGACGAATTTCACGTCATGGCCCAGCATGCCCAGTTAGAAACCGAGTACAAGGAAAAGCTGGAAAACCTTCTGGCTGAGGCCAGGGCTCTTGGCATCATCCTTCTGTTCTCCGACCAGGCTATTGTGGACGGACTGCGGGGGCTTTCCGATAAGGGAAAGAAGCAGATCAAGGCAAGGCTGGCCCTGTCCAACTATGAGGACGAGCTAAAGGAAACCCTTAATGAAAAGGACCGGGACAAGATCAAGCCATTCCTCAATATGAAGGTAGGCGATGTGGCCATGCAGACAGTCACAGAGGAGAGAGACGAGGATGGCGCACTGAAAGAAGTCACCAGCATTATCCGTGGAAAAGCCATTTATATTGACAACCAGTGGCGGTCCAAGGTAAGCTTAAAAGCCCGGGAACTCTACGATGCCGGGGACTACGAACCAGACAGCTTCGATGAGCGGGTGGTGAAGGCAGTGGACTGGAACGGGGTGAAGCGGTGGGAGGACGCGTTCCTTCCAGAACACCGGCACGGTGGCAAGGACATGCAGATTTACCTGGGATGTCCTGTGAATCTGGAGTTCAGCCTCCATTTTTCCCTTCTCCAGAGAAAAGGCAACAATATCATGAGCATCGGCGGCTCCGAGGAACAGCAGATGCGGATCCTCCAGGCAGTGACAGGCAGCTTTGTCCGCCAGGACAACTACAGGATCCTGGTGATGACCGACCCCTATGCCAGCCTTTACCGGGAATTCGGCATGGAGATCCAGGACATGGCCCGCTCCACAGACCACATGGAGTTGTACGAGGAGCTGCCTGACATCTGCTATCAGATCAACGGCCTTCTGGGCGCTGCCAATGACCGGGGAAATCAGATGAAAACCCTGGTAATCTGGCTGGGACTTGACGTGATCGCGGATCTCCTTCGAGACGAACCGGATAAAAAGCCGGAGAAACTGGCCAAACTGGCTATAGGCTTGGAAGGAAGTGGGGAGAAAACCGCCAAAAAAGCGGCAAAAACAGAGAAAAAGGTAGATTACCAGAAAGAGCTGGAAAAGAGCTTTGACGCGCTTTTCGCTGACTTCGGCATGGCTCCTTCCCCAAAACCGGAAGAGTCCGAAGATCCCCTGGATGACGATGACCCCTATGCTGAGATGGATGACACAGAGGCTCTCTCTTTTGACGACGAAAATCTGTACAATGCCTGCGACGACATTGAGAAGATCCTTCATATCGGTCCCACCCGGAATATCTATAATTTCGTAATCTATGACACCTCTGCCGCCTTAAAGGACTTTAGGGGAGCCAAAACCTCAGATTTTGGCCACAAAATCGCCTTTGCCATGAGCGACAACGAGGCCGCTGATTTCCTGGACCGCGGCAATCTGATCCGGACACTTCCAGTAAACATGGCATTTTACTATGACGGGAGAGCGGGAAAGAAATTTATACCCTATAAACTTTATACATAGAATCAGGAGGGGAAAATCATGCCAGCAGTAAATAGAAGCCTGCCAGAAATTATAGACTTTTGCAGAAATTTTGAACAAAACTTAAAAGCAATTGAGGAAAAAGCGAATACACTGAGTTCATTGGGCGGGCAGATTGAATCCGCGTTAAACAATACCAATTTTGCCACCAAGGCTTCCGGTACGGTAAGCTCCACAGCCAAAAAGGTAATTGCCGCGGTACAGCAGGGTGAGGAGAGAATCCGTCAGATGCAGAGAACAGCGGAAGACCAGCTTGAACAGCTGAGAGCCTTTGAAAGATAACTTTTTATTAATGGAGGAGGTATAATATGGCTGAAGGCACAGTAATTGGCAGCGGTGATGAAGCAAAAGCATTAGCACAGCGTTTGAGAAGCTGTCTTGAGGAAATTATCCAGTTAAATGGTAAAGGGAGCAATATGTTAAGCACTCTGTCCCAAACTTCAAAAGATAAATCCTATGATACCGCGAAGGGAATCGTAGACGAGGTTGCCTCAATCGTAAAAGCGGGACTGCCTGACTGCGCGGAAACAGCAGGTAAGTTAAACGCATATGGTGAATTTTTAATATCCATACAAGATGGCTGAAATCTTGTAATACTTGATAGAAATCTTCCACATGACGGTTTCATCCGCAAACTATTTTCAGGGGAGGGATGCCATGACAAGTGTGATTGGTGACAGCACAGAAGTCCGGGAATTAAGTAAAAAACTGATTTGTGTTGTACAGGACATCATCACCCTGAATTCCCAAAATAAAAATCTTCTCAATGATCTGGGGCGTTTGTCAAAGGACCGTTCCCTTGAGACAGCAAGGCAGGCTGTATATGAAGTAGCGGAACCGATTCTCGCCGGACTGGATGATGTGAAAGAAACCTGCTCAAAACTTGGCAAGTACGCGGATTTTCTGGCTTCCATGGAAAATGAGGGAGGGAGTGGTTTGGGCGGTCAAACCGGTGATAACGGAGCCGGTTCTTCCCCTCATGGTTCTTCGTCCCCTGTTGCCCATAAACCGGTGAATACCACCAGCACCCAGGTGGCTAACCGGGAATTCAGCCACGAAGAAAAGCTTAACTGGGTCTCTTCCATGGTTCCGGGGTGCGATCCCGCTGAAGCTGGTCAGATCGTGGCCTCTATGGAAGCCTATTCTGGAGCCGATTTCAGCCGGATCCACTGGGATGAGGATGGTACACAGCCTGAAACCGGGGATATCCTGAAAGTCTTTGACGCCGGCAAGGCCCCTGTCTATAAGGGAAATCTGTACCGGGGGCTTAAGTTTAACTCCTACCATGAGGCCATGAAGGTACTGATGGCAGGCGGCGGAACCTGGAGCGAACCAGGAATCACCAGTTTCTCCACGGACAGGAATACCGCGGAAAACAGCTTTGCCAGCCACTCAGGGGAAGAGTGGGGAATCCTGTTTACCTGTACGGAAAACAAGACCGCCATCCCGTTTCAGCACATGTCGGTGTGCTCCTGGGAGTCCGAAGTCCTGTCCCCGGGAGGACATCGGAATAATGGCTGGAACATTGATTTTGATTCCCTGGTGGTGGACATGGACAAACACATGATCTATGTGGATATTAATGAAAAATGAGACAGAAAGCAGGTGGATGGGACATGAGCGAGGAGAGAAGAAGGGATAATGCTTCTGAAAAGGGAAACGGAAACCCTTATTATGAGAGGGCGCTGAAGCGTGAGCAGGAGATGACCCCTGAGGAGAAAGCCAAGCAGGGAGCCTGGTGGGCCCAGGTGAGCAAAAAATTTACCATCAAAGGCAGTGATAAACAAGGAGAGTGAACACCATGTCAGCTATTCATGGGGACCCGGCTCTGCTGTGGGATCTGTATTCTGTCATCAGCGACGCGAGGGCCGAGGTCAGCGAGGGGTGCCAGGATATGGAACGGACTCTGGAAGTCCTGGGGGACCGGATCAAGAAGGCCCAAAAAGCAGCTGTCAACACCCGGGAAGACTTAAACAGCCAGCTGAAAGAGATCGGAAGGAAAAAATCCATAGCCGAAGAGGAAGAGCGGTCCACAAGGGGGCTGGAGGCGGAAGAAGATGAGATACGGACACAGCTGAAAGCCCTGGATGAGAAAGAAACCGCTCTCCAAACGAACCGCAAAGAAACCGCGCGGTACCAGGAACAGTTTGCCGCGAAAAAGAAGGAATGTGTCAACGCCCTGCGCACAGGTGCCAGAAAGGTCAACGAGTATATCAAGATCTTGGAGAGACTTCTGCTGGAAGAGGATTTTAAACAGTACCAGGCCTCAGCAGGCGGTTCGGTGCCAGGAGACCACGGCGGACAGTACCGAAGCATGTCCTTTCGGGGAATCACCTTCTACTGCAATGACAATGAGGTGGACCCCCAGAAGACAGACGGGCGGGGCAGAACCAATCTGGCCCGCATGGCCCAGGGACTGGCCCCGGTGGGATCTGACGGCCTGCCTGTGAATCTGCACCACATGCAGCAGTCCGCCACCGGAACGGTCATGGAACTGTCTGCCACCAGACACACCCAGAACCACCAGCAGCTTCATCCCAACACCAGCAACATCCCATCCGGAATCAACCGCTCCACCTTCGCGGTTTTAAAGAGCGCGTATTGGAAGCGGAGAGCGGCCTTTATCCAGATGTCCATGTAAAACGAGGTGAACAAAAACTATGAGCAAGATCACGGACCAGATCGACCGGATCCTGAAAAAATATGAAGCCGCCGGATCCTTTTCAGGCGGCGCGTCCAAAGAAGCCATCCGCGACGGGGAGAAACGCCTTGGGGTGCGGTTTCCAGAGGATTACTGCCATTTTCTCGCCACCTGCGGGGCGGGAAATTTCGGCGAGTGGGAGATATATGGGATCCTTCCAGAGGATATCCCCGGCATCCCAAATGGGATCTGGGCAACCCAGTATCTCAGACAGCGGTATTCCATGCCCATAACCTATATCGCCTTTGCCTTTGACGGGGCTGGAGGATATTTCTGTATTGACACTAGGGAGAGCAATAACGGCCTGTGTCCTGTTGTTTTATGGGTAATGGATGGAGACGGGGAACAGCAGCCGGAGAGAGCGGCTGAGTCCTTTGAGAGCTTTTTTCTGCTGAGGCTGAAAGAGCAGATCGATAAGATGCTGTAAGGAGGAAAGGGATGCGCAAAACTTTTAATGTTAGTGGAAACTGTTATCCAGAACTCCACTACATGGTGGATCTATCCGACCGACTGTTAGAAATCAAAAAAATGGTGGACGCAGGGCAATATTTCACCATCAACCGAGCAAGGCAATATGGAAAGACTACAACCCTGAATTCCTTAGAGGGACTGTTAAGGCAGAACTATACTGTAATCAGCCTGGACTTTCAGATAATAAGCCATGGTGATTTTGAAACGGAACAGAGGTTTGTGGCCGCCTTTTCCAGGGAGATTCTGGACAGTACCAGAGAGATTCCCAAGTCCATAAAAGAACAATTGTCACTCCTTGCCTTCAGCCAAACAAACACCTCAACTCTCTCTTTACTTTTTAAAGTATTGACAGGCTGGTGCCGGCAGTCAGAGAAAAAAATCGTGCTGATGATTGATGAAGTGGACAGCGCTACGAACAATCAGGTATTTCTGGACTTTCTCGCGCAATTAAGAGGTTACTATCTAAAAAGGCGGAAATATTCTACTTTCCAGTCTGTGATCCTGGCGGGAGTATATGATGTGAAGAATATCAAAAGAAAAGTGCAGCCTGATGATGACCATAAGGTTAACAGTCCCTGGAACATTGCCGCTGATTTTTTAGTCGATATGGATTTTTCCGCGGAGGATATCTCTGGAATGCTGAAAGATTATGAGAATGATCATCATACAGGGATGGATATCAACCAAATGTCAAAACTGCTCTTTGACTACACCTCCGGTTATCCCTTTCTCGTCTCAAAGCTGTGTAAACTGATTGATGAGAGGATCCTGGGCATGGAGGGATTTCCAGATAAGAAAAGTACCTGGACAAAAGAAGGATTCTTAAAATCTGTCCGTATCCTGTTAGGAGAATCAAACACCCTGTTCGATTCACTGGTCAATAAGCTGGAAGACTATCCCGAACTGGATAAAATGCTGCGTGAACTTCTGTTTAAGGGAAAAGAGATTCCCTATGTAATCGGAATCCGCTCAATAGAAATGGCACTGATGTTCGGATTCGTAAAAGTCCGGGATCATCTTGTCTGTGTCGCCAACAGAATCTTTGAAACGCTCCTCTATAATCTTTTTCTTGCGTCCCCTGATATACAGCAGGATAGAATATATGACGCGGCGGTAAAAGACAAAAATCTGTTTATCGAAAACGGACAGTTAAACATGAAGCGGATCCTGGAAAGGTTCGTAGTTCATTTGACTCTCTTTATGGCGATAAAGGGGAAAAATTCTATGAGGAAGATGGGGGTAAAGGAGGTTGTCCTGCGGGACAAAGTGCTGGTTGAGGCTGTTGTATAAAGGTATGATCTAAAAAACAAAAAAGCGGAATACCCAGAGTGTGTGGTCTCTTCTCATAGGCATTCCGCTTTTTCTCTATTTCCTCTTTCCAATGGCTCTCAGCAGGTAGATAAACAGATTGATAAAATCCAGATACAGCTGCAGGGCCGCGAAGATGGATGCCTTGGCCGCCATCTGTCCGTCATGGCAGTATGCCTGGTGATAGGTTCGGATCTTCTGAGTGTCGTAAGCGGTGAAGAGCAGGAAGATGAAGATGCCAACGGAACAGGCGATCATCTCAAACCTGGCCAGGTTGATAAACATGGAGGCAACCCAGAACACCATCAGAAAGACCAGTCCGCCCACCAGAAAATTTCTCAGCCTGCTTAAATCCACTTTGGCAAAATACCCGATAGCAGCCATGATCCCAAAGAACAGGGATGTGGCTCCAAAGATAAATACCAGGCTTGCCAGGTCATACAGCAGGAAATAGGCGGAAAACACCACGCCGTTAAGGACTGAGTAGACCAAAAACAAGGTTCTGGCTGCCGCCACGGACATCTTGGTGATCCTTACCGACAGAAACAGAACTACCGCCAGCTCAGCGATGCCCAGAATAAATATCAGCTGGGGAACCGCGAACACATACCACACCAGTCCGGTCACATAGCCAGTGACAGCGATGAGGAAAGTGACCATAAGTCCCAGGAACATCCAGCCAAAGGTTTTAGCGGTGTACCTGTCTAAAGATTCATACTCCCGTGTCTCCTGGTAGACACCGCCATAATACTGATCCATATTCTGATAATCCATAAACACTCCTTTCCGGCAATCTTATGCCAGATCAATACTTTTTGCTGCTTTTTATGATTCTATCACACTTTTCGCCATTTGAAAATGGATAATATGCGACACAGGCAAAAAAATATTGACAAATCCGCTTTTCAGGTATATAATTCGCAACGAACAGACAAAGGTGTCTTTGGGTCATGTGCTCAGAGACACCTTTTTTATGTACACGGGGCGGGTAGGGGGAAGAGCTTCCCCTACCCGATTGGACACAGGGCGGAGAGCAATGTGACCGCTAAAGCGGCCCCGCCCCGGCACGACAGGAGGTAATCTATGAGTTTGCGTGAAGAATGTGGTGTGTTTGGAGTGATCAGTTCTGAGACCGCCGACGTGGCGGCCCTGGCCTACTATGGTCTCTACGCCCTTCAGCATCGGGGCCAGGAGAGCTGCGGCATTGTCATAAACGACGACGGGGTATTTTCTTCCCACAAGGATTTAGGGTTGGTGAGCCAGGTATTTTCCCAGGACATTCTTTCCCGCCTTCCAAAGGGAAATATGGCTGTGGGCCATGTGCGCTACGGCACCACTGGAGGCAGCAGCCGGAAAAACTGCCAGCCCATTGAAGTCAACCATCAAAAAGGAAATCTGGCCATTGCCCACAACGGCAACTTGAGCAATGCCGCCGACCTTCGGAGCGCCCTGGAAATGTCCGGCGCGATCTTCCACACCACAAGCGACACAGAGACCATCGCTTACATCATTACCAGGGAACGTCTTAAGGCTCCTTCCATCGAAGACGCCCTCAGCGCTGCCATGGATCAGCTTGACGGCGCTTATTCCCTTGTGCTCATGTCATCCCAGAAGCTGATCTGTGCCAGGGACCCTTATGGCTTCCGGCCTCTGTGCTATGGGAAGACACCGGACGGGATGTATGTGGCTGCCTCAGAAAGCTGCGGTTTGAAGGCAATCGGCGCTGAGTTTATCCGGGATCTGGAACCAGGGGAGATCCTTGTGTTCGGCCCGGACGGCATCATCTCCCGCAGGGAACACTGCCGTGCCAAGGAGAAAAAGCTGTGCGTCTTTGAGTACATCTACTTCGCGAGGCCGGATTCTGTCATAGATGGGGTATCGGTTCACCGGGCCAGAGTCCTGGCCGGCCGGATTCTGGCAAGAGAGCACCCGGCGGATGCGGATATTGTCATAGGCGTACCGGATTCGGGCCTGGACGCTGCCCTCGGATTCAGTATGGAATCCGGTATCCCCTACGGCCTGGGCCTGATTAAAAACAAATATATCGGAAGAACCTTCATCTCTCCGGGCCAGAGCTTAAGGCTGGATCAGGTAAAGATCAAGCTGAGCGCTGTGGAGGACAGTGTAAAGGACAAGCGGGTCGTGCTTATCGACGACTCCATCGTCAGGGGAACCACCAGCAGCCGCATCGTAAATCTTCTCCGGGAAGCTGGGGCAAAAGAGATCCATGTGCGGATCTCCTCACCGCCCTTTCTGCACCCCTGCTACTATGGAACAGATATCGATTCAAGAGAACACCTGATAGCCTGTCACCACAGCACCCAGGAGACAGCACAGATCATAGGAGCGGACACTCTTGGATACCTGCCGGTATCACAGCTTAAAGCGCTGGCAGGAGGCGGAGGTTACTGCGGCGCGTGCTTTGACGGAGCCTATCCCACCAAGGTCCCCTCTGACACAAGAAAAAACCGGTTTGAACAAAAGCTTTCAGAAAGGACAAACTAAAGTAATATGATGGTCGCGGAGTATAACAGGAAGATTATTTTAGAAGACGGACAGGAGTATTATGGATACGCGTTCGGAGATGACGCGGACAGGGTCTGTGAGATCGTGTTTAACACCTCCATGGCCGGATACCAGGAGATCCTCTCAGATCCCTCCTACACAGACCAGGCGGTGGTTATGACCTATCCTCTCATAGGGAACTACGGGATGGCGGATGATGACTATGAGACCTTAACCCCATCCATGGGGGCCCTGATCGTCAGGGATTATAATGACCAGCCATCTAATTTCCGGAGCGCCGCCACTCTTTCCCAGGTCATGAGGAAATACCAGATCCCCGGCATATACGGCATTGATACCAGAAAGCTGACCCGGTCCATACGGGATCTTGGAAGCCGCGGGGTGCTTCTGACAAGCCCTGAGACTCCCCTGAAGAAGGGCCTGGACATACTGAAAAGCCGGTGCCTTCCCACGGACGGCGTTTCAAGGGTCAGCCGCGGGGACATCCATGTCTCCCATTCCGACAGGGAGCGATATCATGTAGTGGCCATTGACTGCGGCATAAAGCAGGGGATCGTCCGGCAGCTTAACCAGCGGGGCTGCAAAGTGACCATGGTCCCCTGGAATACCCCGGCAAAGGTAGTGGAGGATCTCCGCCCTGACGGTATTTTTATCTCCAACGGCCCGGGAGATCCCACCCATGTACCGGATACCGCGGCCGCGGTGAAAGCCCTGGCAGGCAGATACCCTATGTTCGGCATCTGCCTGGGGCACCAGATCATCGCCCTGGCATATGGAGCTGAAACCTACAAACTGAAATTCGGTCACCGGGGCGGCAATCACCCTGTGAAAAACCTGGAAACAGGAACCATTGAAATCACTTCCCAGAATCACTCTTACGCGGTAGACATGGACAGCCTAAAGGGCACAGAGCTTGTCTGCACCCACATCAATCTTCTGGACAACACCGTTGAAGGGATGAAATGTGTCCGGGACCGGGTCTTCAGCGTACAGTACCACCCGGAAAGCGCCCCTGGCCCCCAGGACAGCGCTTACCTGTTTAACTGCTTTATCAATCTTATGGAGGAGGGAAAACATGCCTAAGAGAACAGATATCCATAAAATACTGGTCATTGGCTCTGGTCCCATTGTGATCGGCCAGGCAGCGGAGTTCGACTACGCGGGCACCCAGGCCTGCCTGGCCCTGAAAGAGGAAGGTTATGAGGTCGTGCTGTGCAACTCCAATCCCGCCACCATCATGACAGACACCTCCATTGCCGACAAGGTGTACATGGAACCTCTCACCCTGGAATACGTTGCCAAGATCCTGCGCTACGAAAGACCAGATGCCATCCTCCCCGGCATCGGCGGCCAGACCGGACTGAATCTGGCCATGGAGCTGGAAAAGAAAGGGGTCTTAAAAGAGTGCCGGGTGGAGCTTCTGGGAACCAAAAGCTTAAGCATTGAGAGGGCAGAAGACCGGGAGCTGTTTAAAGAGCTGTGCGAAAGTCTGGGAGAACCCACCCTGCCTTCGGACATCGCCTCCACTGTGGAAGAGGGAATCCAGGTGGCCGCGAAGATCGGTTATCCGGTGGTGCTTCGCCCCGCTTTTACACTGGGAGGAACCGGCGGAGGCTTCGTTGACGATGAATCCCAGCTCATTCCCATGATGAAAAACGCCCTTTCCCTTTCCCCTGTCCGCCAGGTGCTCATCGAAAAGAGCATAAAAGGCTATAAAGAGATCGAATACGAGGTGATGCGGGACAAAAACAACACCGCCATCACCATATGCAATATGGAAAACCTGGATCCGGTAGGGATCCACACAGGAGACTCCATCGTGGTGTGTCCCTCCCAGACCCTGACCAACAAAGAATATCAGATGCTGCGGGACAGCGCCTTAAAGATCATACGGGCCCTGGAGATTGAGGGGGGATGCAATGTGCAGTTTGCCCTTGACCCCAACTCCTTCCGTTACTATCTGATCGAGGTAAACCCAAGGGTCTCCCGTTCCTCCGCTTTGGCCTCAAAAGCCAGCGGCTACCCCATTGCCCGGGTCTCCGCCAAGATCGGCGTGGGCATGACCCTGGACGAGATCCCCATCGCCAACACCCCGGCTGCCTTTGAACCTGCCCTGGACTATGTGGTGACCAAGATGCCCCGTTTTCCATTTGACAAATTTTCCGACGCCAACAACTCCCTGGGAACCCAGATGAAGGCTACCGGAGAAGTGATGAGCATTGGGCGGACCATGGAGGAGAGCCTGTTAAAAGCCATCCGTTCCCTGGAGACCGGACTTTTCCACCTCCACAGCCCCAAGTTTGACTCCATGGACAAAGGACAGCTCCTTGCCTATATTGAGACAGGCACCGATGACCGGATCTTCGCTATTGCCCGTCTTCTTCGTATGGGCCTGGATATCCAGGAGATTGCGGAAAAAACAGGCATTGATCCATTCTTTATCAACAAGCTGAAAAATATCGTGGAGGCGGAAAAGGAGTTGCAAAAACACCCACAAAGCCTGCCCCATCTGAAATACGGAAAAAAGATGGGCTTTTCCGACAAAGCCATTGCCAAATTGTGGCACACCTCGGAGGAGGAGATTTTCCAGATAAGAAAGAGGGCAGGGATCTTCCCGGTCTACAAAATGATCGACACCTGCGCCTCGGAGTTTGACAGCTATATCCCATACTTTTATTCCACCTACGAGGAGGAAAACGAATCCCCGGTCTCCCACAGAAAGAAGATCGTGGTTCTGGGTTCAGGCCCTATCCGCATCGGGCAGGGCGTGGAATTTGACTATTCTACCGTCCATGCGGTCAAGACCATCCGGAACGCCGGATATGAAGCCATCATCATCAACAATAATCCGGAAACCGTTTCCACGGATTACACCTGTTCCGACAAGCTGTATTTTGAACCTCTCTGTCCGGAGGATGTAATGAATGTGATCCAGTTGGAGCAGCCGGACGGCGTCATCGCCACCTTAGGCGGCCAGACGGCCATTAACCTGGCCCAGTCCCTGACTGACCGGGGCGTGAAGATCATCGGCACAGACTGCGCTGCCATTGAGCGGGCCGAGAACAGAGAAGCCTTTGAAAAACTGCTGCTTTCTCTGGGGATCCGCCAGCCCGAGGGGCAAGCGGTCACCACAGTGGAAGAGGGGATTGACGCTGCCTCCAAGATCGGCTATCCGGTGCTGGCGCGCCCCAGCTTTGTCCTGGGCGGGCGGGCCATGGAGATCGTGGCAAAGGAAGAGCACCTGCGCCATTACCTGAAAAACGCGGTCCAGGTCACGGAGGATAAACCGGTGCTGGTAGATAAATATATTCGGGGCAGGGAAGTGGAGGTGGATGCGGTCTGCGACGGCAGGCAGGTGTTTGTCCCAGGCATCATGGAGCTTGTGGAGAGGACCGGGATCCACTCCGGCGATTCCATCAGCGTCTACCCCTGCTTCAGCATCTCCCAAAGGGTCAGGGAAATTATCCTGGATTACACCAGAAGGCTTGGCCTGGGGATCGGCATCATAGGTCTTTTCAATATCCAGTTTATTGTGGACAAAGACGACAGAGTGTACATCATTGAGGTGAACCCCCGCTCTTCCAGAACCGTCCCCTTTCTCTCAAAAGCCACCGGCTGGAGCCTGGCGGACATTGCCACCTGGGTGATGCTGGGCAGGACGTTAGAACAGCAGGGAATCCATGACATGTATCCCCCGGAAAAAGACCGCTACTATGTAAAGGCCCCGGCATTTTCCTTCTCAAAACTCAAGGGCATGGATGCCTACCTGTCTCCGGAGATGAAGTCCACCGGGGAGGCCATTGGCTATGACAAAAAACTCCACCGGGCCATGTACAAAGCCATGATCGCCTCCGGCATCCGCCTTCAGAATTACGGCACCATCATGGTCACGCTGGCAGATGAGGACAAGGAAGAAGCCCTTCCCCTGATCCGCCGTTTCTACCACATGGGCTTTAACATAGAGGCCACCATCGGTACTGCCAGCTTTCTCAAGAACAACGGCATCCGAACCCGGGTACGCCGCAAGTTAAGCGAGGGAAGCCAGGAGATTCTGGAGTCCATCCGGGCAGGGTATGTCAGCTATGTGATCAACACCCGGGCCGTGTTGTCCGGCGTCCACTATGAGGACGGGGCCGCCATCCGCCAGTGCGCCACCCAGAACAATATTACCATGCTCACCTCCCTGGACACGGTAAAAGTCCTTTTGGATGTGTTGGAAGAGGTGACCATAGGGGTGTCCACCATTGATGGATAGGAAACCATAAAAAGGCTTGCGGGTATTTGTTCTCTGTGCTAAGATAAAGTCTGTAATGTTTTTCGCGGACCCGCAAATGTGACCACAGGGGGAGACAATGGGAAAAGAATATCTGATTCAGGAAAAACCGCTGAAAGCGCTGATAGTATTCGCGCTTCCGATGATCATCGGCAATCTGTTCCAGCAGTTTTATACCATGGTGGATTCCATGGTAGTGGGAAGGTTTGTGGGAGAGCAGGCCCTGGCCGCGGTGGGGGCCTCCTATTCCCTGACCACGGTATTTATCTCCATCGCCATAGGTGGCGGTGTGGGAGCCTCGGTGATCACCAGCCAGTATTTTGGAGCCAGAAACTATGGCAAGATGAAAGCCTCCGTCAGGACAGCCCTGACGGCTTTTGTGGTTCTCAGCGTGATCCTTGGAGGATTTGGCCTTCTGTTCTCCAGACAGATCATGGTCTGGCTGAACACTCCCGGCGAAGCCCTCTTTCAGGCAGCGGAGTATTTAAGGATCTACTTTCTGGGGCTTCCCTTTCTTTTTATGTATAATATCCTCTCATCCATGTTCAACGCTCTGGGAAAGTCCAGGATTCCTCTGTACCTTCTGATCTTTTCTTCTGTATTTAACATGGTCCTGGATGTGATCCTGGTGAAAAACGCGGGCATGGGTGTTGCCGGCGTGGCCTGGGCCACATTGATCGCGCAGGGGATTTCCGCCGCCTGTTCCTTTATGATTTTTTTAAGAGAAATGAAAAAGTATGAGGGAAACGAAAGCAGACAGCTTTTTTACCGAGATGAGTTTTTCAATATGACCCGGATCGCGCTGCCATCCATCCTCCAGCAGTCCACGGTATCCATCGGTATGATGCTGGTCCAGTCGGTGGTCAACAGCTTTGGGACAGAGATGCTGGCCGGATTCTCCGCGGGTATGCGGGTGGAGAGTATCTGCGTGGTGCCCATGGCCGCCATGGGCAATGTCATGTCCTCCTACACAGCCCAGAATATTGGCGCGGGCAGATATGACCGGGTCCGCCAGGGCTACCGCGCCGGCTACGCCATTGTTTTTTCCTTTGCCGCGCTTTTATGCCTGTGGCTGGAAACCTGTTACGGTCCCCTGATCGGGCTGTTTCTGGGAGAGGAGGGCAGCGCCGGGGCCTTTCAGACAGGAACCGGATATCTGAAGTTTATCGGCTGGTTCTTTGTTCTCATCGGCCTTAAGATGATCACCGACGGCGTGCTGCGGGGTGCCGGTGATATGACAATGTTTACTGTGGCCAACCTGGTCAATCTGGCCATCCGCGTGGTCATCGCGGTTACCTGTGCGCCTAAGTGGGGAATCTCCTTTGTGTGGATGGCGGTTCCTGTGGGATGGCTGGCCAACTATCTGATCTCCTACAGCGAATACCGGACCGGAAAGTGGAGACGCGGGGAGGGGTCATATGGATATCACGGGACATAAGGTGATCCTGCGGGCAATCGAAGAGCAGGACAAAGAGCTGCTGCTGGACCTGATCAAAGACCCGGAGATATCAAAGGTGACCAGAGGCTATTCCCGTCCTGTCTCCTATGAGCATCAGCTCCGCTGGTTCCGCTCCCCGCCGGACCCTGTAAACGGTGTACACAGCATCATCGCGGACCGCGAAGCGCCCCGGGTTGGTCTTGGAATCATTATCCTTTCCAATATGGATCCCATAGCCGGCACAGCCCGGATTTCCATCAAGCTTAAACGGTCCGTCCGGCAAAAAGGCTACGGGGAAGACGCCGTAACAGCCCTTGTTTCCTATGCCTTCCAGAAACTGGGGCTTAACCACATCTATTCCAATATCCTGGAATACAACCAGGCGTCCCGGAGATTATTTGAAAAATGCGGCTTTAACCAGGAATCGGTACATGAAAGCAGGACAGGGGCCGGACATTCCAGAAATGTATACCTTTATGGCATAAGCCGGGGAGAATGAAGGACCTCATCCTTTCCGGCTTTCAAAAAAGGGAAATGCGTCAATGGCATCCAGAATATCTTTAAAATCTTCCCTGGGAGCCAGGTCCATATACTGCCTGAGAAGCTCCCCTTCCCTCTGCTTAAAGGGGCCGTAAAAAATGTCATAGAGATTATGTCCCCGGATACAGATCTTAAACAGTTCAAAATTCTCCTTCAGATCTTCCACGGTCTCCAATTCTTTTCCTAAAAGCTCCCTCAGATGCTGTCCGCTTGAGAGGCGGTGCAGATATTCGTTCCATTTTGAGAGAAGGATCTGCCAGAACGCCTCCTGGCTTTCCACAATGCCAAGCCTGGCCATGACAGCCGGATTCAGGAAATAATTTTCAAAAGAGTAATATTTTAAGATCAGCACATTGCGGCGGCTGACCTTGGGCAGTTTGTCCACATCCTCCTCATTGCGGTCATCATAATATCGGCACAGCTGGGAAGCCAGAAGCTCCGGGTCTTTGCCGTCACCGTCCCGGATCATCAAAAACTGGTCCCTCAGATATACCTGGTTCATATATTTTAAATTGGCGTAGGTCTTAATATTGGTACAGCTGTTGGTGGTGAGAATGGAGATCCTGGACAAATTTCCGTCCCCATCCCGAAGCTCCGGATAATACTTTCCAAGGAGCAGGGGCAGGCGGCTCTTGTCCTGCTTTCCCTCCACAATGAACACAAACCCTACATTTAACAGATCGCTGGCACCGTAGCCCAGATCATCCAGAATCTGATCAATGTCCGCGTGTCCCCGCGCGAGGGGGCGGCCCTCCATGTCCGTGGCCACCTGACAGAGCTGGCGGCTGGTAAAGTTGGCGATCAGGTTGGGAGAGTGGGTGGAGAAGATCACCTGGTTTTTCCGGGACAGACGGTACAGGATCGCTCCCGCTGTCTTCTGGAGAGATGGGTGCAAAAACAGCTCCGGATACTCCACCATAATAATGCTTGGTATCTGCTTTTCATCCTGAATATAGGTTTCCAGCAAAGACAGCATGTAAATGCTCTTCATGCCATTGCTCAGGTTCTCAATGGGCTTTAGATGCTGGCCCCCCTCCCGGAGAGTCTCCGCTGTCACCCGGAACATGGCGTCAGGATTGAAAGTCAGGGTGTAGCAGATCTCCTCAATGCCGCCGTTTTTGCGGTAGTTTTCATTGACCTTCTGGGAAAAGTCCCTTAAATTCAGGCGATACATCTTGTATTCCAGAAGCCGGGCGGTCTCACACAGAAGCAGCTCCTCCGGCTTTTTCTGATTGATCAGGCCAATACAGCTAAAACACTGATTGCATTGCTTGGAAGGGCTGAACATGCAGGTGTCAGACCGCAGACGGCGAAGCTGCTCCTCATCCTGGAACAACAGAAGATCCTCCTGAAACGCGGTGAGCTGGCGGCCGGTATCTATAAAGTACAGGCGGGGCAGCAGCTCAGGAATAAAGCGGTTGTGCTTGCGCGTGTTGTCTTGATAGCGGACAGCCTGGTTGTGATTGAAAACACAGGTGAAGGAGATCTCATGGCCGTCAAAGGACGGGAGCTTGGCCCGGAAGTCTCTTTTCCAGGCATCAAAGCGCTTGTATTGGCTGACAATTCCGCTTAAATGGAACTGAGCCAGGTCCTGTTCTGTAATCTCCAGTGTGATCCATATCTCAATGTTCTGATTTTTCTCATTAAAATCCTCTTTTGCTATGGGATAGTTTCCCAGAGCGGCCCGGATGGCCTTTAAGATACCGGTCTTGCCGGTATTATTCTTCCCTACCAGGATCAAAGCGTTTTCAATACCTCCGATCTCAAGGCTGTGGATGGAGCGGAAATTACGGATGGCAAGACGAGTAATCTGCATGGAAGGGCCTCCTGATATGGTAATGTTTGTTGATTATAAGAATAGTATAGATAAAGTCAGCGGAAAAAGCAAGGCTTAGGGCTGAACCGATGCGTCAGGGATTGAATTCTGGTCGGTTTTGAGCTATACTTTAGCAGGAATATTTCGACAAATCCACATCTAGAAATGGAGTCGGACATGGAAAAAGCGGCAACAGGGTTTGGGAAAGAGGCTATAGGAGGATATATCCTCACAGGCGGAAGAAGCAGGAGGATGAATGGGCGGGACAAGCTTTTTCTGGATTATCAGGGTGCTGCCTTCTATGAGCACATCAGAAGGGCCCTGGGCTCTTTTTCGGCGGTCTACCTGTCCGCGTCCAGGGAAGCCGCGGGGCGGTATGAAGCCCTTGGACTGCCTGTGGTGGCGGACAGAATACCGGATCTGGGGCCCATGGGCGGGATCTGGTCCGGCCTTCTGTCCTGCGGGGAACAGGGACTGTTTGTGGCTGCCTGCGATATGCCGCTGATCGACCGAAGGACCGTGGACTGGGTGACACACCAGTATCAGAAGGAGGGCGGCAGGGACCGGGCCATGGTGGTCCGATCCGGGGAGCGGATTCACCCTCTCTTCGGGATTTATCCCAAAGCCGTGATTCCGGTTATGGAGGAGATGATCAGGGAGGGAAATTACCGGATGAGGGACTTCATCGTCCGGTCCAGGGCCAGGGTCCTTTCTCTGGAGGAGGACAGCGCCATAGGGGTCAATATCAACACGGAAGAGGAGTACAGGAAGTTTGCTTCTTTGAAGCCAGGAGAATTATAAAAGGGGAGAGAACCGCTATGTCTATCACAACCATCCAGAAGGACTATCTGTCCCTGGGCAGAATCCGGTATTTTTATTCTGACAGATGTGTTAACAACGAAGCTTTGAAAGCATTTAATCAATGGAACATACTTGCCGACGAACTGGTCACCTTTGACTGCGGCCTTATGGACATGGAGGAAACAGAGAATCCTCAGACCAGGGCGGGAGAGAAGGACAAGCAGGTTCTGGCTGTGATTATACGTCCTGAGATCGAGCCCAATTACAGACTGGAAGCAAAGGAGAATTTTGAGTTTTGCGGGTATGATCTGGTCGATATTTCCTGTCATATCAGCGCCATAACAAACTGCGGCGCGGGCTTTGAAAAGGCCATTGACTACAGGGCCCTTAATCAATACGGACTGATCGAGACCTACCGGCAGGCGGTACATACGCAGCTGGAGTTAAATGACCAATATCCGGAGGAATCCCACGCCTACTGTGAGATCGTGGAAATCTGGAGACGGCTGCCGGATTAATGAGGAAAAAGCCAAGGGGAACCACCAGTTAAACTCCGGCCATTCAGCCTTGGCTTTCTTTATGTCTTATAATTTTTCTTCCAGAAACTCTCTGATCCACCGGGGATTTGAGCCATAATACAGGTGGGGGAACCCGGCTATCAGCTGACGGGTCACATACATACAATCCCATGTCCGGGCGCTTAAGGGTTTTACGGCTTTTAAGTCCGTACCCGGCAGGGTGCTGTCCCAGTAGTGAAATTCATGGGCTCTTGCCACCTGATTTCCCTGCCTGTCGTACAGGGAGATATAGCCGAACCGGGACAGCTTCTCTGTCCTGTATGCCGCCGCCTTTATGATGCCAGCCATGGGGCAGGAACGGCCGTCGGCTCCCTCAAGGGTTTCATGGAGATAGAGGAAGCCTCCGCATTCCGCCAGAAGCTTGACCCCCTGGCCATAGGCGGTTCTCAC
The DNA here is from genome assembly GCA_910588865.1 of uncultured Lachnospiraceae bacterium. Lineage (GTDB taxonomy): Bacteria > Bacillota > Clostridia > Lachnospirales > Lachnospiraceae > UBA3402. The sequence goes on along the minus strand of CAJUSJ010000001.1, from coordinate 17,968 downwards.
AGCCTCCAGCATGGCCTGATTTTCTGATAATTCTTTGGCGTACAGTTCCGGATATCCCCCTCCCAGTAAAATGGCTGTAAGCCCGGGACCGGGCAGATGATGGTCCTTAAGAGGGCTGAAGGGAATCAGCTCCCAGCCAAGGCTTTCCAGCAGGTCTAAGTTTTCCTGATAGTAGAAGCAAAAAGCCTCATCCCTTGCCACGGCAACGCGGCGGATCTCTGTTATGCCGGATTTTCGGGGCTGTCCTGTGTTTTGGGTATGGACAGCGGGGGGAAGGCAGGGGACTGTAACCGGGGAACCGCCAACAGGCGGAGCGCTTTCTGCCAGCTTTAGAATTCCCTCCACGTCCAGACAGGGCTCCAGGCGGTCTGCCAGGGCCTTTACCTTTTCCCGAAGCCGGTCCTGTTCCCCGGGAAGCGTCAGCCCCAGGTGGCGGCTCTCCCAGTCCGCCTCCTCACACTGGGGGACAGCGCCGAGAAGCCGGACTCCCAAGTCTTCCAGCAGCGGCTTCAGTTTCCGGGCCATCAGGGGGGAGGTCCGGTTCAGGATCACCCCTTTTACGCGGCTGTCTTTTTCATATTCCAGAAACCCTTTTACCAGGGCCACTAAAGACAGGCTGCTTTTCTTTCCGTCCACCACCAGAATCACCGGGGCAGCTGTGAGTCCGGCTATCTCCCAGGCGCTGGCATGGGAGGTGGTTCCGGCGACCCCGTCATAATATCCCATGGCCCCTTCTATGACAGCCATGTCCGCCTCCCTGGTCTTTTCTTCAAACAGTCTGACCACTTCTGACGGCGGCAGAAAAAAGCTGTCCAGGTTGTAGCCCGGAACTGCCAGGACGTACCGGTGGAACATGGGATCAATATAATCCGGCCCGCATTTAAAGGAAACACAGGACCTGTTTCGCCGTCTCATAAGCTCCAGCACCCCGCAGGTGATGACAGTCTTTCCGCTGCCGCTGCACGGAGCCGCCAGCAAAATCCTGGGAAGGGGTCTCGCGTTTTCCCCTGTCATGCCTGTCCCAGAATATCCAATTCCTGGTATTCCCTCACCCTGTCAGCCACCTGTTCCCAGGTAATGCGGGAGCGGACAAAATCAAAGTCACTCCAGATCCGCCTCAGCTCTGCCTTGATCTGAGGAACCTGTTCCAACTCCCCCGCGCCAATCCGGACATAGTAGTCCGGCAGCAGGGTATATCCCACCATTCCGCTATCAGCCCGGGGCGGCTCCTGGCCCTGGCTCAGGGCGCTTAAAAAACGCAGGTGACTGTCCAGATAACCGTTAAGCTCCAGGTGCGCGCCCGCCATCCCGTTTAAGTCGAAGACCTGGAAAGGCGGGCCTCCGGGAACCGGGATCTGGCCGCCGCCATAGAAAGCCTCTGAGTCCCCAAAGTCATAGAGGTCATTGCAAATGTCCATCAGTCCGCTGTATTCCTCCTGGGTAATGGGCTCCTGGAAGGATTTCAGCACAACCGATACCGCCCAGTCCAGCCTGCCGAGAACTTCACATCCCGGAAGCTTACTTAAGGCCTGGCCCAGCCTGACCAGCCGGGCCATGGACAAAAGCCCCAGAACCCGGGCCTGGATATCCTCCAGCTCCTCCACCTTCTCGTCCATTTCCGCGGGAATGTTGTTGTAAAGCAGGTCCTCCTCCTCCAGCGTACCGATCCGGTCAGAGCAGTCGGTGACAATCTCCTTGTGGAAAAGCCGGTTTTTACTTGTCTTGCTGTAAACCTTGTCGCTGGCGCTGTAAACCGTGTCCGCCCGGCTCAGCCACAGAACCGCCTTGTTAAAGTCCCCCCTGTCCATGGCGGCGACTCCCAGGTCGTAGTAGGCTCTGGACAGGCCGTCCCAGTCCTTTTTCTCCAGGCATTTTTCCAACCGTTCCTCCGGGCTTTTTTTCTTTTCGAACAGACCAAGCATTGTGATCCCTCCTTGTTTTCGTTTAGCGTTTTTTCTGGCCTTTGCGGGGCCTTACTGTTATTATAGACTGCCTTTTTGGGGAAGGCAATGATATAAGCCGTTTTAGTTCACATTAAGTTTTCAATTTGCTTTGCTTCCATAACGGTATTGGCCCATGACTGATCAGCAACTTCAAAATTGCCTGCGGTTTCGCGTTGAACAAGAACTTGGCTTCCAGACAAGTTTGTGATAGAATAAAACCTAAATTTACAGATAAGGAGGTAACCGCCATGCTGTGCATCGCGACAGCTCCGTGCAAAGTCCTTTAGAGCAGGATTGCATGGAGCGGACCACACTGCTCGAAGGCTTTGCGAATTTCATTCACTTTATGAGAAAGAATAGGAGCAAAGTCTATGAAAAACTTTATAAAATCATTACAGGAAATGAAAACCTTTCTGCTGCTCTGGGCTACCCAATCCTTTTCCGGCCTTGGCAGCGCCATGACAAGCTACGCCCTGGTGATCTGGTCTTATTCCCAGAAGGGCTCGGCGCTGATGACTGCCCTTTTGATGGTCAGCTCTTACGCGCCCTATGTGATATTCAGTATTTTCGCCGGAGCTTTGAGCGACCGGTGGAACAAGAAAGCCACCATGCTGGTCTGCGACTCAGGGGCCGCCCTGACCACGGTGATTATGCTGGCTCTGCTGTACAATGGACGCCTTGAGATCTGGCACCTCTATGTGATCAACGCCGTAAACGGGCTCATGAACACGCTGCAGCAGCCTGCCTCGGAGGTGGCCACCACCAGAGTGCTGCCGAAGAAATATTACCAGAAGGTGGGGGGACTGAGATATTTTTCCAGTTCCTTAAACTCCATCATGACCCCGATTATCGCCACCGCCTTCATGGGGCTGGGAGGCATGGGGGCTGTGGCTGCCTTTGACCTTTTGACCTTTTTTGTGGCTTTTCTGACTCTGGCCTTCGGAATCCGGATCCCCGAAAACCAGGGGAGAGAAGGGGCAGAAGAGAAGCTGCTTGTCTCCGCCCGTAAAGGGATCGCTTACCTGAAAGGGGAGCAGGGGATCTTTCATTTGATCCTGTTTTTATCAGCCATCAACCTGGTGGCCTCTGTGTACAACGCGGCGTTTCCGGCCATGATCCTCTCCAGACAGGGCGGAAGCCAGCAGGTTCTGGGGCTGGTCAACACCGTCATCGGCATCGCCACGTTCGCGGGCAGTATCCTGGCCTCCTTTATGAGGGAGCCCAAAAGCCGGACCAGGGTCATCTGCGACTGTCTGCTGCTTTCCATGAGCACGGAGAATTTTCTTCTGGCTCTGGGAAGGACTCCTGTTGTGTGGTGCCTGGGAGGATTCCTGGGCTGGGTCGCCATCCCGCTGATGAACGCCAACCTGGATGCCATCCTCCGCCTCCATGTGCCGGAAGACATGCAGGGGCGGGTGTACTCGGTGCGGAATTCCCTCCAGTTTTTCACCATACCGGTGGGATATTTTCTGGGTGGAGTACTGGTGGACCAGGTTTTTGAACCCGCTATGGAAGCCCAGGCCATGGACAGCGTTCTGGTGAGACTGTTCGGATACGGCAAGGGTTCCGGAGCGGCATTCCTGTTTTTTGTCATCGCTTTTGTGGGGATCGGGGTATGTCTGTATTTCAGGCGGGACCGCTGTATCTGGAAGTACTGATTTTCCGGCCAGGACGAAAAGTCCTGGCCTTTTCTTGATGTACACAAGGCGGAGAGGAATATGGCCTCTAAAGCGGCCCTGGCGCGGACGAGTAGGGGGAAGGACCTCCCCCGCTCGATTGATGAGACGACCGCGGGAAGGTCAATTAAAACCGCAAGAATGATGAAACATTTCCGGTAAAATTGTGATAGAATCCCAGACAGCAGAAAACTTCAGACTGAAAGGAGGCTTCACATGGGAAGAACCCGGGCAGAGATTGCCGCCATGGCGATTCTCTATATAGAAACTCATCTAAGCGAAAGAATAGATCTGGAAGCCGTGGCAGAGGCGGCCCACTATTCAAAATACCACCTGCACCACATGTTCACGGCCGAGACGGGCATGACGCTCCACGACTACATCCGGCGCAGAAGACTGACCAGGGCGGCAGAGCTTCTGGTATTTTCAGAAAAGCCGGTCCTGGACGTTTCCCTGGCAGCAGGCTATGAAAGCCAGCAGGCCTTCACCAGCATTTTCAAAGCCATGTACAAGCAGACCCCCGCAGAATACCGGATGGGGAAAAAATTTTATCCACTCCAGCTTAAGCTGACCTTAACTCCCAGTCCCCCGGCTCCAGGCCAGATGGTCCCCCGCGTCACAACCGCCAGGGAGGAAAATGTCGCGGACTGGATGAAGCTGGTCTTGCTGGTGGTCCGGGATTTCCCCTGCTTTCAGGAGAAAGAGCACCTGGAAAATCTGAAGAAGCACATCAGGAGAAATGAGGCGTTTCTCATGTGGGACGGGGAACTGGCGGTGGGAGCGGCGGCATTTTCCCGGGAAACGGGGGCCATCCACTTCCTGGGAGTTCACCCTCAGTACCGGAACCAGGGCGTGACAGAAGCGTTTCTGAACCATCTGTCCGGGGACGGGCAGCTGAGTATCACCACCTTCCGGGATGGGGACCGGGCGGACACGGGACAGCGCCGGGAATATTTAAACCTGGGCTTTCTGGAGGCAGAGCTTTTGACCGAGTACGGTTATCCCACCCAGCGGCTGATTCTGCCGCCGGGACATAAGGCCCTGAAAGGAGGAACCGGGGTATGAGCGACCATGTATTGGACCGGCCCTGGAGCGGCTTATCCCTTCTCGCCTTCGTCTTTCCCACCATGGTCATGATGGTCTTCATGGGCCTCTACACTGTGGTGGACACGGTCTTTGTGGCCCGGTTTGTCAACACCAACGCCCTGTCCGCCATCAATATGACCTGTCCCGTTATCAACGTCACCGTGGGCCTGGGAACCATGATAGCCGCCGGGGGAAACGCGGTGATCTCCCGGAAAATGGGGGAGGGAAATCTTAAAGAGGCACGGGAGGATTTTACCTTTCTGATTTTGGCCGGAGCGGCGGTGGGAGCGGGTATTTTCGCGGCCGGAACCCTGTGTCTGGACCCGATCATCCGCGCTTTGGGGGCCAGCGACCTGCTGTTTCCCTACTGCAAAGCCTATCTGGGAACCCTTTTGTGGTTTATCCCTGCCAATGTGGTTCAGACTCTGTTTTCCAACCTGTTTGTAACCTGCGGAAAACCCGGAATGGGGTTTGGGTTGTCGGTTCTGGCAGGTGTTGTGAATATTGTGCTGGATTATGTGTTTATTGTAACCTGTGATTTGGGCATCTGTGGAGCGGCACTGGGTACGGGATGTGGATATTTGATCCCGGTCATTGCTGGGTGTGTTTTCTTCCTCCGGTCCAAAAACCTCCTCTCCTTTACAGCGCCCCGGTGGAAATGGCCGGTGCTGAGAGAGAGCTGTCTCAATGGCTCCTCGGAGATGGTGGGACAGTTGTCCTCTGCCGTCACCACCTTTCTCTTCAACCGCGCCATGATGAATCTGCTGGGAGAGGACGGGGTCGCGGCAGTCACCATCATCATCTACTCCCAGTTTCTGCTGAACACCCTGTACATCGGTTTTTCCATGGGCGCGGCCCCGATTATCGGCTTCAACTACGGCAGCAAAAACATCCGGCGGCAAAGGAAGGTAATTTGGACCTGCGTCAGATTTATCATGGCTGTATCCCTGGCAGTATTTGGGCTCTCTATCACAGGGGGACCGCGGATCGCGGCACTGTTTGCCCCTGACTCATCGCCGGTGTACGCCATCGCGGCGGAGGGATTTTCCGTCTTCTCCTACGGTTTTCTCTTCTGCGGGCTGAACCTGTTCACCTCCTCCATGTTTACGGCCCTGTCCGACGGCAGAACATCAGCGGTTCTCTCCTTTCTGCGGACCTTTGTCCTCCTGGCAGGCAATATCCTTTTGCTGCCCCGTTTCTTTGGCGTCACGGGAGTATGGCTGGCAGTGCCCGCGGCGGAAGGGATCATGTTCTGCCTATCCCTGGCCTGTCTTTTTAGGTACAGGGACAAGTATTTTTATTGACAAGTCCGGTCTTATGGAAATATCGCCCTAATGCTGACAGCGTTTTTGCCGAAATGACAGACAGGGAGAATAACAGACAATCCACTGGCGGAAACTCCGGCAGGGGATGAAAACAGAAAAAGGAGAATAGCCATGGCGTCAAAAATCGAATTTGTGGAATTTATGGCGGATCAGCTAAAGGAGGCTGGAACCATCACTTACAAAAAAATGTTCGGGGAATACGGCATATACTGTGACGGAAAGATCTTTGCCCTGATCTGTGGCGATCAGTTTTATGTGAAGATCACCGAGGCTGGCAGGAAGCTGTGTCCAAACTTAGAGGAGGCTCCTCCCTACGAGGGAGCGAAAAACTATCTTCTCGTGGATGATACCGAGGACCGGGAGCTTCTGACCAGGCTGGTGACAGCTACCTGCCGCCAGCTCCCGGAGCCCAAGCCGAAAAAGCCCAGGAAAAAGCCATCTTCCGGAAATCCGTGACCATTTCCCCTGCCGTTCTGGTCTGCTTTTCGCGTTAAGTTTTAACTTCATACAGCTGCAAGATATTTGTAATTCCTTCATCCAGAGAAAACTGGTAAAATAAGAAGAGAACTTATGACTATTCGCGGACAAGAAGGAGGAAGCAGAACATGAAAAAACTTGGTTTTGGCCTGATGCGTCTGCCCCAGCTAGACGGGGATGATTACGGCAGCGTGGATATTGAAACCGTAAAAAAGATGGCGGACGCGTTTATGGAGAACGGATTTACATACTTTGACACAGCTGCGCCGTACCACAGAGGAAACAGTGAGGTGGCCTTTCGGGAGGCAGTGGTGAAGCGTTATCCCCGTTCCTCCTACACCATTACAGACAAGCTGTCCCTTTTTATGATCCAGAAGGAAGAGGATATGCAGGGATTTTTTGAGGCCCAGCTGGAGCGTCTCGGCCTGGATTATATTGATTATTACTGGCTCCACGGACTTGGATGGCCCTCTTACGGCCAGGCGGAGAGGATGGGCGCGTTTGAATTTGTACAGCAGAAAAAGAAAGAGGGGAAAGTAAAACATATTGGTCTTTCCTTCCACGACAAGGCGGAGCTTTTAGACGAAATCCTTACCAAACACCCGGAAATGGAATACGTACAGATCCAGCTGAACTACTTAGACTGGGAGGACCCTACCGTAGAATCCAGGAAATGCTATGAAGTGGCCGTAAAGCACCAAAAACCAGTTATTGTCATGGAACCCATCAAGGGCGGCAGCCTGGTGAATATTCCTGACGAGGCCAGGGAGCTTTATCAGAAGCAGAACCCGGAACTTTCTGTTGCCTCCTGGGCCATCCGTTTCGCGGCTTCACCGTCCAACGTGATGATGGTGCTGTCGGGCATGAGCAATGAGGAACAGATGGAAGACAATATCAGCTATATGAAGGAATTCCGTCCCCTGAATGAGGATGAGCAGAAGGCAGTGGAAAAAGCCGCCGGGATCATCAAGGCCGCCATCTCCGTTCCCTGTACAGCCTGCCGGTACTGTGTTGACGACTGTCCGAAAAAGATTGCCATTCCCGATTATTTTTCCATCTATAATAACTTAAAACGCTTCGGCGGTCCTCAGGGGATGGTTGCCCGCACCTACTACGGAAATCTAACCCAGACCCACGGCAAGGCTTCTGACTGTATCAAGTGCGGAAAGTGCGAGAAGCGCTGCCCCCAGCACCTGACGATCCGGAAGTATCTGGAGGATGTAGCGGGAGCGCTGGAATAGTCAACCAGTATGGAATTGATAAAGGGAGAGCTTAAAAACCTTAGATGTTTTTAAGCTCTCCCTTTTTAAGCATCTTTTTGGTAGCCTGGATAAATTTTTCTGTAGCCGCGGTGGGTTCATTGGCATAGATCAGGCCGTAAGGCATGGTATAATCGGTTTCCAGCGGGATGGTTATCAGGTTGGTGTGGATGTCAGAATAGATTGGCTGCGTGATGAGAATATAAGGGTTTATTTCGCACAGGGTAAAAGTGTCAACGCCGTAATAGGAAGAATCAATGATCCGGACAGCGGGGTGGTTATGAAGAACCTCCTGGCGGAACCCGTCCAGTTCAGCGGAAACACCCTCAATGGGCATAACGATACATTCTCCGTCAAAATCCTCCATGGTTAGAATCTGACGCGCCGCATACCGGTGATGTTTCGCTACGGCACAGCAAATGGGAGACCGGGTCAGTTCCAGAAACTGGCACATGCCCTTCCAGCTGATGGTTCCGTAGATGCCTTCCCACATGTCATACCTGACCCCCAACATGGAAAAAGAAGTGCCCCTGTTCTGATATTCCGCCATGGGAAGGATCTCAATCTTTAACTCGGGAAGCTGTCTGCTGGCCCTTGCCCATATCTCTGGGAGAAGCCTGCATTTATATAAAGGAGAAGTGGCAACCCGAACCGTATATTCTGAGGACTGGGCAAGGAGCCGGGCCCGGTCAAGAGCGTCCTCTGACAGCCGAATAAGCGTCTTCGCGTCTTCATAAAAAGACTTTCCGGCTGAAGTCAGCTTAACGCCATGGGTGGAGCGAATAAACAGGCGGAAACCACACCGGTTTTCCATCAGGTTGATCTGCTGGATGACAGCAGGGGTTGATATATACATGGCTTCCGCGGCCTTGCTGAAACTTCCCAGATCAGCGGTTTTGATAAAAGCATCCAGCTGGCGGTTATACATAAAGTTCCTCCCATTTCAGTTCATCTATGATCTCCGGCTCAACAGCCTGCCTGTTCGCGAGGGGAGAGTCCGCTTTCATGACAACGCCCCATAGATCGGCTTCGGGAAAGGCAAGGAAATGATATTTTGAGGTATTTGGTTCTTCGGCCAGGACAGCAAAATCAATTACGCCTTTATCCAGCTTTTCCGTGACCTGCTCCGTATCGCCGCTTGTAATATGGTAACGCATATCAGAAAAGGTATTTTTAAATTGCCTGATGGCGGAGGCAAGATGCCTGATCTGGTAAGATTCCGCCATACCGAAGTAAACATCGCCCCCGAGAGTATCGTCCAGGGCAAGAAATTCCGTTGTGATCTTATCGGCCATTTTTACCAGATCCTCCGCCCGTTTCCGCAGTAAGATCCCTTCTTCCGTAAGCTGTATGCTGAAACTGTGGCGCGTGAACAGTTTTTTCCCAAGCTCGTCTTCAAGCACCTTTAACTGTTTGGAAAGTGTAGGCTGGGTAACGTGGAGCAACTCTGCCGCACGGGTCATATTTTCCTCCCTTGCCACTGCAAGGAAGTATCTCATGGTCCGCAGTTCCATATTGTCCTCCTATGATATTCCAAAAATTTATATCATGATATAAATTATAGCAATTAGCGAAATGAAAATCAAGAAGATATAATACAGACATAGCAGGAAGGGAGGCGGTCATACGGATGATTTAATTCAGAATCTTAGGGATGCTGGATGCGGCTCACAAATCATTGAAGAAGTCTTAAGGCTGTATGGTAACGGCCAGGTTCAGGATGCCATTAAAACGCTGCGGAAGCACCGCTGTAGTTTGATGGACAATCTACATGAAAGTCAGGGAAGGGTTGAATGTCTTGATTTTTTAGTATGGCGTATGGAAAAAGAAAAGCGATAACTAAAAAATGATGAAAAGAAAGAGAGGCATTATAAAATGGAAAATACTGTAAAACTGGAACTGACCAAGGAATGGGATAAGACGTTCCCGAAAAGTGAGAAGGTGGACCACCGCAAGGTGACATTTACGAATCGCTATGGGATCACACTGGCGGCAGACCTTTATGAGCCGAAAGAGGCCAAGGGGAAACTGGCCGCGATCGCGGTATGCGGGCCCTTTGGCGCGGTGAAGGAGCAGGCGGCTGGACTGTATGCGCGGACGATGGCGGAACGTGGTTTCATCACTATGGCATTTGATCCTTCTTTTACTGGTGAAAGCGGCGGCGCGCCCCGTTATATGGCTTCTCCGGATATCAATACAGAGGATTTCCAGGCAGCGGTAGATTTCCTTTCCGCACAGGAAAATATTGACCCTGACCGTATCGGCATTATCGGCATCTGCGGATGGGGAGGCCTGGCCCTCAATGTGGCGGCATTGGATACCCGCATTAAGGCGACGGTTGCCTCCACCATGTATGATATGTCCCGTGTCAATGCCAACGGATATTTTGATGCCGAGGACTCTGCCGACGCGCGGTACGCGAAGAAAGAAGCCATGAACGCCCAGAGGATGATTGATTATAAAAACGGCAGCTATGCGCTGGGCGGCGGAGTAGTCGATCCGCTTCCAGAGAATGCGCCTTTCTATGTGGCAGATTATCACAACTATTATAAAACAGAACGCGGCTATCATAAGCGTTCCTTAAATTCCAACGGCGGCTGGAATGTGATCGGATGTATGTCCTTTATGAACCAGCCTATCTTAAAGTACAGCAATGAAATCCGCGGCGCTGTCCTGATCATGCATGGAGAAAAGGCCCATTCCTGCTATTTCAGCCGTGATGCCTATGCCGCGATGGTAAAGGATAATCCCCATACAGACAACAAGGAACTGCTGATCATTCCCGACGCGGTCCATACGGATCTGTATGACGGCGGCGGAAAGGACGCGATTCCTTTTGATAAGCTGGAACAGTTTTTTTCGGAAAATATGAGATGACATCTATAAACTTAGAATACGAGGAGGAAGACTATGTTAGGAAATTTTATGTATTGCAACCCGACGAAACTTTATTTTGGCGAGGATTCCCTTGCCGGCCTGAATGAGGAGCTGCCTAAGTATGGACAGAATGTACAGCTTGTGTATGGCGGCGGGTCAATCAAAAAGAATGGCATCTATGATAAGGTCATGGAGATTTTGAACGCAAACGGAAAAAATGTGTTTGAAGACGCGGGCGTCATGCCGAATCCAACGGTACAGAAACTGTATGAGGGCTGCAAGATTGCCAGGGAGGGTAAGGTAGACCTGATCCTCGCGGTTGGGGGCGGCTCTGTCTGCGACTACGCGAAAGCGGTTTCCGTATCCGCATACTGCGCGGAAGATCCCTGGGAAAAATATTATCTTCAAATGAAAGACGTGGACAATGAGATCATCCCGGTGGGATGTGTCCTGACAATGGTCGGCACCGGCTCTGAAATGAACGGCGGCGCGGTCATTACGAATCATGAGCAGAAATTGAAGATTGGCCATGTATTTGACGAGAAGGCATTTCCAAAATTTTCTATCTTAAATCCGGTATATACCTACACGCTGCCCCGGTATCAGATGGTTGCGGGGATCTATGACATCATGAACCATATTACGGAGCAGTATTTCTCCGGGGAGGATGACAATACCTCTGATTATCTGATGGAAGGCCTGCTGCGGTCTTTGATCCATTCCAGCAGGATTGCTGTAAAGAATCCTACAGATTACGAAGCAAGGAGCAACATCATGTGGATCGCGACATGGGCGCTAAATACCCTGGTGGCGAAGGGAAAATCTACAGACTGGATGGTGCATATGCTGGGGCAGGCGGTCGCGGCACATACGGACGCAACCCATGGCATGACTCTTGCGGCGGTATCTATGGCATACTATCGTTTTATCTGCCCGTTTGGTCTGGCAAAGTTTAAGAGATTTGCCGTGAACGTATGGGATGTGGATCCGGAAGGGAAAAGCGATGAAGAGATCGCGGCGGAGGGCCTGAAGAAAATGGAGGCTTATATGGAGGAGCTGGGCCTGACGACGCATCTGAAAGAGATTGGGGTGACAGAGGAGATGCTTCCGGGAATTGTTGAAAGCACACTTATCATGGATGGCGGCTATAAGGTGCCGGATAAGGATGAAATCAGGGAAATTTTAAGGAACAGCTTATAAAAAATTCCGTATAACAGACCAAAGCTGGGAATCTAAAGGCGCGCGGAACAAAATGTTATCATACTGTAGCGGGATGCCGTATGCCAGGGCATCCCGCTTTTAATGAGACATTCTGGTGTTGGCAGGAAATAAGTATACAATATGGAGGTAATCATTATGCGCATTTTGGTATTGAACGGAAGCCCCCGTCCAAAGGGCAATACGAAACAGACCTGGAGAAGCGGGTATGCACACCTTTTGATGTGCTACTCGCTTTTTTCGTATCCATTTTGATTGTATCGCCTTGGAAAACTTGTTATACTATGTATAGAAGGAAGGGGGCATAAACAAATATGGCAAGAATAATCGGTATTGGACATCAGGATTTTACCGATCTGATCGCAAGCGGCTGTTTTTATGTGGACAAGACAGAGTTCATTCGAGAATGGTGGGAAAATCAGGATGTGGTTACATTGATTGCCCGTCCCCGCCGTTTTGGCAAGACCTTGAATATGAGTATGCTGGAGCGTTTTTTCTCTGTAGAATATAAAGGGCAAGGGAAGATATTTGAAGGTCTCTCTATATGGAATGATAAAAAGTACCAGGAGCTTCAGGGGACTTATCCGGTGATCGCTCTTAGTTTTGCTGATGTGAAAGAGGTGTCTTTCCCTGCGGCAAGAGAAAAAATCTGCCAGATTATAAAAATGATTTTTGGAAAGTATCGGTTTTTGCTGGATGGTGATGTTCTGGGAGAAGAGGAAAAGGAAGATTTTCGTAAGATCTCTGCTGAACCAGGAAACAGTATGATTACTCTGTCCTTAAAGATGCTGTCCCTTTATCTTTCCCGTTATTATGGAAAGAAGGTCATCATTCTCCTGGATGAATATGATACACCCATGCAGGAAGCTTATGTGAACGGATATTGGGATGAAATGGCAGCTTTTATCCGAAGTCTTTTTAACTCAACCTTTAAAACGAATCCATATCTTTTTCGGGCAGTCATGACTGGAATTACAAGGATCAGTAGAGAATCTGTCTTTTCAGATCTGAATAATCTGACGGTAATAACAACAACAGCCAACGCTTATGAGGACTGCTTTGGATTTACACAGCAGGAGGTATGGAACGCCCTGGAAGAATATGGCTTGTCTGCTCAAAAAGAGTCGGTGAAAGCCTGGTATGATGGCTTTGTTTTTGGCAGGGAAAGGGATATTTATAATCCCTGGTCAATCATCAATTATCTTAAAACGCGAAAATTATCCAGCTATTGGGCGAATACCAGCAGCAACAGCTTAGTGGAAAAGCTGCTCCGGGAGGGCAGTCCGACAGTAAAAGAAACCATGGAGGAACTTTTGAAAGGCCGGAAACTCTGTACAACCATTGATGAGCAGATCATTTTCAGTCAGTTGGAGCATAGTGAGAGCGCTGTGTGGAGTCTGTTTCTCGCGGGCGGATATCTTAAGGCGGACAACTATCGGTTCAATGAAGAATTTGGGATAGAGGAATATGAACTGAGTTTAACCAATAAGGAAGTCCGCGTTACCTTTGAAAAGATGATACGGGGCTGGTTTGGGCAGTCCATAAAGGAATATAATGGATTTATCAAGGCATTACTACAGGGCAATAGGAAAGAAATGAATGCTTATATGAACCGAATCGCCTTGACCACATTCAGCTATTTTGATACGGGAAACCGTCCGTCAGGGTCGGAGCCGGAACGATTCTACCATGGATTCGTATTAGGGCTTATGGTGGAACTGGCTGACCGATATGTGATTACTTCTAATCGGGAAAGCGGGTTTGGGAGATATGATGTGATGTTAAAGCCCCGGAACAAGGAGGACGATGCTATTATTCTGGAATTCAAGGTCTATGACCCGGATGACGAAAAGAGTCTGGGGGATACCGTGAAAGCGGCATTAAAGCAGATCGAAGATAAGAATTATAGATCAGCTTTGATGGCAGAAGGAATTAGTGAAGAGCGGATTCGAGAATATGGTTTTGGATTTGAAGGTAAGAAGGTTCTTATTGGCTGATAATTGGAAATGTTAAAACAATAATAGCACGCGAAGGCGACCGCTAACAGAGAAAGAACATAGATCACTTTTCTTCTCATAGCATAACGCCCGCCTTTTACAGGCAGGATCGCAAGGCACGCCATTGATGTCCATTATGCAGTAAAAAATATATTGTTTTTCATGGGAGAGTCCGATATAATGATTGCATTAGGAAAGCCTGATACGCTTGTGTAGTGACGAACGTTAATTTTCGGATGGTTTGGGAGGGGACTCATGGAGGATAATATAATTTTTACGATCATGTACCAAAATGAAGCAGCTGCCGAAGTTTTGATCTCTAATGACAAAAAAAAGTAGAAATAAGGAAGTTGATACCAGACTCCTTAAAGCAACCGTTAAGTGGGAGCAAACTGGATCTGGAACGTATATATGATTTTTTAAAAAGCCGTTGCTACGAAGATGGCCGGGCGGATCTACAGGAAATTTTAGATCAGGCCGGGCTTAAGAGTAATAACCCTTGGAAGTGGATGCGGATAACACATGGAGTTACGTATGAGGATATGTTCTGGATAAAATTTCCTGGAGAAGATCTAAGATGGGAGGATATAAAAGTAAGATGAGAGACTGCCGGTTGTCTCCTGCCGCGCTGGTAATGGTGCAGGGGAGTTCCAAAGGCACGCAGCCAAAATACTATGAGGCTGGATACTGGTATAAGGTCAATAACGTTGGATATGAAGGTCTAGCCGAACGCCTTGCGTCAATGCTCCTCAGCCATTCAAACATAAAGAACTTTGTAGAATATGAGCAGTGTATGATCAATGGACGCCCTGGATGCAGATCGAAAAATTTCGTACAGGAAAATGAATCGTTCATCAGTTTCCAAAGGTTGTATGAATTGTATACCGGAGAGAACCTTCATAACGACATAAGGGTTATTGCGGATCCGGGAGACAGAATCAGATATGTGGTTGATTTTGTTTTTGATCATACTGGTTTGGATTGTTCGGAGTATCTGTCACAGATTCTGACATTGGACATGCTGATCCTAAACACAGACCGTCACTTCAATAACCTTGGTATCATTGTGGACGCGGCAACTGGAATATGTGGCACAGCGCCAATCTTTGATAATGGGGATTCTCTCTTGAGCGACTGGGAAAGATTCCATAAGGATACACTAGAAGAAAATATTGATCTGGTTTATGGGCAACCATTCGCGTCAAGCCTTGAGGCACAGGCGAGGTACGCGGGCATCGGCCTGGCTGTTGATTATGATGGGCTGGAACTGGAACTGGAAAATGAAAATGATTCCAGGGGTCTGCAAGTGCTCAGATACCAACTGGCGAGATACAAGGAGATCATACCAGATCTTTGCTTGCGTGATAAGGGAAATGATGCTTTACGTTGGTCCATGGAAAAATTTAAATGTATGGGATAGTAGATGGAATGCAATGTTTAACTATGCAACTTCCCGAAAAGCAGTTTCAGGACAGTCCTTTTTTCCAGCGGCATGGGGGACGGTATTTACAGCGGTTACCGCTGATTGGCTTTTTGAGGTAGCGAGAGCGGCCCTTGGATTTATAAGCGTTTTTTCACTTTTCATATTTGCTCCAGTCTTATTTCACTTCTTCTTTACCGGTCAAGTTTTTTGTTCCGAATATCGGAGAATATTATTCCTATAAGATTGATATTATTCCGAAAGTGGAGTATAATGTTTTGGAAAGAGAGGTGCGCTCTTTATGTATATGACAGTAAAACAAGCCGCGGAGAAATGGGGAATTTCAGATAGACGTGTGCGTATATTATGCGCGGAAGGGAAAGTTTCAGGTGTTATTCGTAAAGGACGCCGTTGGATGATTCCGGTAGATACAAGAAAACCAGTGGATGGACGGTTTAAAGCAGAAGAAAGTTTACTAGCAGCTATAGACAGGAAGAAAAGTGAACTGGATACCAGACGTCCTCTGACAGAGGGGGAAGTGGAACGTCTGACAGAGGAATTCATTATTGAGTATACCTATAATTCAAACGCAATTGAAGGAAATACACTTACCCTGCGTGAGACGGATATGGTTTTGCGTGGTCTGACGATTGACAGGAAGCCGTTAAAAGATCATATGGAGGCAGTCGGGCATAAAGAAGCATTTGATTTTGTGCGTGATTTGGTAAAAGAACAGATGCCTTTATCGGAAAGCGTCATCAAGCAGATCCATTATCTTGTATTGGCAGATAAACGGGAAGACCGAGGTGTTTACAGAAGAGTTCCGGTCAAGATCATGGGCGCGAAACATGAACCAGCACAGCCGTATTTAATACAGCCTAAAATGGAACAGTTGTTGGAGGATTATAAGAATAATACGGATCATACCATTCCCCGGCTTGCGCGGTTCCATATTGAATTCGAGGGAATTCATCCTTTTATTGACGGAAATGGCAGGACTGGAAGGCTGCTTGTAAATCTGGAATTGATGAAAGCTGGATATCCGCCAATTGACATTAAATTCGCGGACAGGATTTCTTATTACAATGCGTTTGATGAATACCATGTAAAGCATGATCTTGGCGTAATGGAAAAGTTGTTTGCGGGTTATGTGAATGCAAGGCTTGACAATTACTTGATGATGCTGGAAAAATAATTATATGAGGGAGGAATAATTGTCAGCGATATAGGGTTACATGGCTTTCTTGATTTTTTATCAGAGGCACCTTAGAGTAATTTATCAGAAAGGCTTGTAATGGGTGATCTGACGCTGGTTTGTGTGATGTTTTGTACGCGTTGATACGATTTCGCATGAAAATTCCGTCATACAAAAAATGTCCTTGTTATGCGGACATTCTCGTTTTTGAAGAAAAATCTCAAGCGGTAAAAGAAACCGTCCGATCCGTATGCCGGAAATATCTTTTTCCGTTGGGATTGTAGGAACAGAAACATAACTCCCCAGCATGGTATGGGAAGGATACATGCAAGGGAAGGACAAAATGACAGGGAGGGGATCGTATGGGTAATGACCCATTTAAGGAATACATCAAAGATATCGCTCCAGACAAGGCCGGAAGAGGATATGTCTGGCACACAGCGATTGGGCTGCAGGAAGTAGATGGACTCAAGACATCGGCATACCTGGCTGAGACCGCCATTCAAAATATCGAAGGCGAGATCACCATACAGGAAGCTCAGGAGCGGATCGACATATATTACGCGGAACGGCAGGAACATATGGATGACGGACGCACGGAAGAAGCTGACAAGGTATCCGCACGGATAGCTGGGCTGTTGTCGGAAACCGCTTTTTCGTTGGTACCAACAGAATACCTCTCCATCCATCGCAGGCTTTTTACGGGGATCTATGGACATGCCGGACAGATCAGGAATTACAATATCACAAAAAAGGAATGGATTCTGGACGGGGCAAGCGTCATATACGGGAGTGCTTCGGAACTGAAGGCTACGCTTGAGTACGACTTCTCCAGGGAAAAGGAGTTCAGTTACCAGGGCCTGGACATGAATGAGATCATCCGGCATCTTGCGGTGTTTATTTCCCAGCTGTGGCAGATCCACGTTTTTGAGGAGGGCAATACCAGGACGACCGCGGTATTTTTCATTAAGTACTTAAGGACACTGGGATTTGCGCCAACGAATGATATTTTTGCGGATCATGCGTGGTATTTCCGCAATGCACTTGTTTGCGCCAATTACACGGATTTGACTCGTGGAATCCATGAAACCACGGAATTTTTGGAAATTTTCCTGCGAAACCTGCTCTTAAACGAAAGCGCCGAGATGCAGAATCGGGACATGCATATCAGCAGTCGCCTGAGGCGTATGAACGAAAATAGAAATTGTACCGGAAGCAAAGAGTAGTACAGGTACACACGAAACAAACAGAAAGATACGCTGGAAGGCCTCTGCGGAAATGCAGGGGCTTTTTTCCTTACTGTGCCTGCGCTGAAAACGCTGGACGCCCTTAATCACAGCGGCGCTGTCCGTCTGGAGATCGTCACCAAAGCGAAAAAATCCTGTACGGCCTATGAAAAACCAGCCCCAAGGAAACGTTACTTGAAGTGATAGCTGTGATTTTGTTTGTGTAATGATTGAAGCGAAAGGAATGATAAAATATATGTCAGAAAAAA